>CAMLNE010000086.1 GCA_946481265.1 uncultured Panacagrimonas sp.
CGAAACGGGCCAGCGTGGTCCGCATTACCGAGTGGATCGCCGCTCCTTGATGGCGGTGCTGCGGTGCCAGCGGCGAAAGGACCGGCTGAACGATGAAATGTACGTGTAGCCCAGGATTTCGGCGATCTGCGTCGCGCTCATTTTCGAATGCCGCAGGTACTTGAGGGCGAGATCCGCTCGCACGGCATCCTTGATGGCCTTGAAGCTCGTGCCCTCGGCACGAAGACGAACCTGGAGCGTGCGGGTCGACATCGCCATGGCTCGACTAACGTCGATCAAGTTGCATGGGGTGTAAGGGAGCAGCGATCGCACGATACCTTCCACGCGCAGCCGCGTGCTGACATCCCTTCCTTCGTCGTCATGGCGAAGCAGTTCGCGGACGAAGCCGCGGGTGTGCGGCGCCAGCTGCCGCAGGGGGCGATCGAGAATCGCATCGTCGAGCTGGATTGCGTTGCGGTCAGAGTCAAAACGCAGATTCGGGCCGAAGATCTTGCGATGCAGCTGGAGCTTCGCGGGTGCGCTGTGACGGAAGTGCACCGCGGGCGGCGTCCATTCCCGGGGCGTGTGCAGGCGAATCTCCTTGAGGAAGATGGCGAGCGCGAACTCCGCGATCTGCACCTCGCTCGATGCCCGCCCCGTTGCGGACGTCCAGGTCAAGAAGCCGCCTTTGGCGACGGTTTCGAAGCTCATCAAGGCAGCGTCGCTGTAGATGTCGAAGTTCTGCGCCAGGTCCTCGCACATCTGCCGGAGAGTCCGCGCGTTTCGCAGCAGGATCCATAGCGGTCCCAGGATCGCGGCGAGGGCTCCATCAAGCGAAAGGCTCAGTCCCCAGTTGCGATCACCACATGCCTTGGCGGCGATTTCGAAGAAGCGCATGACCGCGCCTCCGTCCACCAACAGGTCGGGATCGACCAGCGCCTCGGCAGGCAGGCCGCACTGCCGGGTGATCCGTGCAGGCGACTGGCCGCGAGCGCGCAATCGTTCGCGGGCACCGCTCAGGATCGCGCTTCGGATGAGAGAACCCGGCATGAAGTGCCCTTTGTAACGCTGCGCCTAATGACAAAGATTCTGCGTTCAATGCTAAACGCATGCAAGAGCACGCACCGATGATCATCGGCAGGGATCTGCCGCGTCCCGGCGATCGACAACTAAAGAGGAGATTCATATGGCCGACGGAACTGATTCCCGTACTTCCCTGAAAAATCCGCAGGTCGATGCGGTAGTGATCGGCGCTGGGTTCGGCGGGCTCTACCAGCTCCATCTGCTACGCAAGCAGGGGCTGAATGTCCGCGTGTTCGAGGCGGGCGAAGGAGTGGGTGGGGCGTGGTACTGGAACCGCTACCCGGGAGCTCGCACCGATTCTCCAGCCTATCTTTACCAGTACTGGTTTTCCGATGAATTGCTCGCGGAGTGGGACTGGAGCGAGCGCTTTCCGTCACAGGCCGAGACCGAGCGATATCTCAATCACGTCGCGGACCGGTTCGACCTGCGAAGGGACATCACCTTCAATGCGCGCGTAGCCAGCGCTATCTGGAACGAAACCAGCCGGCGCTGGACGGTGCGCACCGAGTCGGGTGAGGCCGTCGACGCGCAGTTCGTCGTCAGCTGCACCGGCGTGGTGTCGGCTCCGTTGGAGGCTCCGTTTCCTGGGGCCGAATCATTCAAGGGATCGATCTTCCACACCGCCCGCTGGCCCCGCGAGGGCATCGACCTCAAGGGAAAGCGCGTCGGCATCGTCGGCACGGGCGCCACAGGGATCCAGGTGATCCAGACGATTGCGTCGGAAGTGGCGCACCTGACGGTGTTCCAGCGCACCGCCAACTACACGGTCCCAATCTCCAACCCGAAGCTGGCGGACGCGGATCGGGCGCAACATCGTGCGGCGTATCCGGTCATCAAGAAAACGATCTGGGATACCTTCATCGGATTCGACGTGGATCAGGATCCACGCAAGTTCGAGGACCTCAGTCCCGAGGATCGCCGCAAGGCGATGGAAGCGTGGTATGCGGACGGGTCCCTCAGGATCTGGGCCGCCGGGTTCAAGGAGCTGTTCACGAGCCCCGCGGCCAACGCCGAGCACTCCGACTTTGTCCGCGAGAAGATCCGGGCCCGCATCAAGAACCCCGCCCTGGCAGAAAAGCTTATCCCCAGGGACCACGGGTTCGGGACGCGGCGCGTGCCGCTGGAGAACGGCTACTACGAGGCACTCCAGCGCGACAACGTCGAAATCGTGGACATCAAGGCGGACCCCATCGTGGCGCTCACGGAAACGGGTGTGCGTACGGCGAGCGGCGAGTATCCGGTCGACGTGCTGATTCTCGCCATTGGCTTCGACGCCAGTACGGGCACGCTGACGCGAATGGATGTTCGAGGCCGCGATGGCATTTCGCTCAAGGAACACTGGTCCAATGACCTGCGGTCCACGATGGGGTTGCAGATCCACGGCTTTCCCAATCTCTTCACGATGGCAGGGCCGTTCGCGCCGGCCGCCGCGTTCTGCAATGTACCCACCTGCCTGCAGCAGCAGGCCAAGTGGATCGCCGACTGCATTGCCTATCTCCGCGCCAGATCCGGCGCTTCCGCCACGATCGAGCCGGGCCGCGACATCGAGGATCGCTGGATGGCACATCACGACGAGGTGTCGGCGATGACGCTGATCGGCAACACGCGCTCCTGGTACACCGGCGAGAACGTCGTGGGAAAGAAGAAGCGGGTCATCGGCTACATGGGCGTCGGCAACTATGGAAAGGCCTGCGACGAGATCAAGGAGAAGGAGTACGAGGGATTCCAGATTGGCTGAACCCGCGCTGTGCCGACACGATGCCGGCAAAGGATCGCTTTTTTCATCAAACGCTGTGAGGGGGCGGGTCATGAACCTGGAGCTGACGTGTTCGTTGAAGCGGGACGTGTCGCTCAAGAGCGGTTCTTCTGCCGTCGATGTCAACATGAGCCGGGTGCTGAACTGGCTGAGCCTTTCGGCAATACTGGGAGCGGTCCCGTCCTTGCCGCCCGATCTCGAGCGCACGCAACCGCGCCCAGCCTGCAAGCGCGCGATGGAAAAGGGCGGCGAGCACTATCCGCAGATTGTCCGTCCCAAGACGGCCTCACCACAGAACTAAACAGGAGAACCAACCATGACGTCATCCAGCAATCAGAATTCGAAGTTCGCCTTCGACGACCGCCACATCCGCTGGCAGCCGCTGGGCGAACTCCAGCATTTCGTCGCCAAGGTCTACCAGGTGGACGAGGTGCGTAGGACGGCCGATTTCATCATCAAGTTCGACCCCAACGAGCAGATCGTGCTGCATCGGCATGTCGCGCCGACCAACACCTTTGTCGTGCAAGGCGAGCATCGCCTGTACGAGCCGGATGGCACGCCCAAGGAGGTGCGTCCCATCGGCAGCTTTACCGCGACGCCGCCCGGAACGCCGCCGCACCTGGAATGCGGTGGCGATGAAGGCGCGGTCGTGCTGTACCACATGTACACAACCGACGGCAGCGATGCGCTGTTCGAGCTCATGGACGAGAAAGGCCAGGTGACGGCCACGCTCACGTTCCAGGACTTCGCGGCAGTGAAAGCGGCGGGAGACGCGGCCTGACGTCCCGTTGCCAGGACGAAGTCCGCAACGTTTTCCGCGCGTACCAATGCGAGGAAAAGGTGGACTTCGTCCTGATTTGTGAAGCGCAACCCTTAGCCCCGATCATGGGCGACCGATGATCCAAGCCGGAGACATTGCATTTCATCCACCGGCAGCACCGGATCGCCGCTACACGGAAACGAAGTTCTTCCGCTTCTGTTGTGCGAGGAGTCAAACATGAATGTGAGCACGCCGATCCTTCACCACTACGCCCTTTCGCCGTTCTCCGAGAAAGTGCGCAAGGTGTTCGGCTACAAGCAGCTGGCCTGGCGCTCCGTGCAAGCACCGCCGATGCTGCCCAAACCCGACCAGACCGCACTCACGGGCGGATACCGCAAGGCACCGATCCTGCAGATCGGCCACGACGTGTATTGCGACACCAAGCTGATCTGTCGCGTCATCGACCGCCTCAACCCGGAGCGTCCGCTGATTCCGTCTGGCTCCGAAGCCGCGACCCTCATGATCGAGCGGTGGGTGGACCAGGCGCTGTTCTTCAGCGTGGTAGCGGTGTTCTTGCAGCCTGCCGGTCTTGCAGGCCTGGGCGAGGCGCTGCCGGCCGGTATGAATCTCGACGCTTTTCTGAAGGACCGTGCCGCGATGTTCGCGCAAGGCGGCGACCTTCCGGGTCCGAATATCGAGACCGCGCGCGCCGAGCTGCCGGCCATCTTCTCTTCGCTCGAGGCGCAGCTCGCGGTGAAGCCCTTCCTCGGCGGAGAAGCGCCGTCCCAGGTCGACTTTGCGGTCTACCACCCGATCTGGTTCCTTCGTTCCAACACCGGAATCCGCCCAGAGCTCGAGGCTTTTCCCGGATTGAGCGCTTGGGTGGAGCGGATCCTCGCGTTCGGCGACGGCGAGCACAGCGAGATGGACGGCGGCGCCGCGGTCGAGTTGTGCCGCGCGACGAAGGCGTCGGAACCGCCGCTGGCCGGGATGCCGCTCGCCTTGCCGCAGGCCAGGCTCGGCGACCGCGTCAGGATCGGCGCATCGGACTTCGCGCCCGACCCGGTCGAGGGCGAGCTCGTGATCGCCAACGCCTTCGAACTGGCAGTACGGCGCGAGGACCCGCGCGCGGGCACGGTGATCGTGCACTTCCCACCCGAGGGCTTCAGCCTCTCCAAGGCCGACTGAATCTGAAGTCATGGGTCCCGGCCGCGAATGTCCATGCGCAGCCTGATGCGCCGCTTGTGAGCCTGCGTGACGTTATGCCTTCGAAGGGCTCAAGCGCCGGCATCCACCCGTGCGTGCCGAGCAGCGCCTGACCCTACACAGGGTCTGGAAACGTCATCACGAAGCGCGCCCCGTGCGCTGCAGTCCTGTCGAGCGACAGGCATCCGCCTTGACGTTCCATGATGCACTTCGCGATGGCGAGCCCCAGGCCCGCGCCGTGGCCCGAGGCATTTGGACCACGGCGGAAGCGCTCAAACAGGGGCGCAACTGCATCCGCACGGATTCCAGGTCCATCATCGGCAATGATCACGGTGGCATGATCAGCCGACAGAATGATCGACGTGCCGGCGGGCGTGTACTGGATTGCGTTTTCGATCACGTTGCGAAAAACCATACGCGTCAGTGTTGCGTTCCCGTGCGTCGTGACGCCAGCACCGGGCGTCGCGGCGGTCACGTAGTGCTCCGATTCAAGCGCAACAGGCGCCAGCTCCCGAGCCACGTCCAGCGCAAGGGCGTGGGCGTCGAACGCGGCGAACTGGAACTGTTCCTGCGAATCGAGGCGCGCAAGACAGAGCAGTTGCTCGACGAGCCGGGCGAGCTGTTCGATCTCGAGCGCAACATCGCCGAGCTCCTGCGCCGAAAAACGAGACTCAAGCCGTGCCCGCAACGTCGCAAGCGGGGTACGCAACTCATGCGCGGCGTTGGCCGTAAATTCCTTTTGAACGCGATAGTCCGCTTCCAGCCGATCGAGCGAGGCGTTGACTGCCTGAACCAGAGGAATGACCTCTCGCGGAAGGTTGTTGGCATGCAACCGCTCGTCCAGACGATTCAGCGACAGCATCGAAGCCTGATGCGAGACCGCACGCAACGAGCGAAGCGATGACAGCACCGTTACGACGACGACGCTGACCACCGCGATCAGCAGCAGGGCAATCGGCGGATACAGCTCATCCAACGCTTCGAGCATGAGTTGGGCGACCAGACTCTCTGCATCGTCTAGATTCCGCACCACACGCAACAGGTAGGTGCCGTCACGATCATCGAGAACCAGCACGGCCGCCATGATGCTGTTGCCCGACAACGCATCCGTTTCCCGCTGCATGACGATCTGCCCACCGTCGTGAGCGACCGGCAACGGCAGATAAGGCGCAGAGAAGCCGCCTGACTCCAGCACCGTGCCATCCGCCCTCAACAACTGATAGCCGTTCAATGTCTCTGGTTGGGCGTAAAACGCCTGCAGGGACGGTGGCAGCTCGAGACGCGGTGGGCCTGCCTCCGACACGATCGATGCACGCAGATTCTGCACTTGGATGGCAATGCTCTGGCCTTCCAGACCCATCAGCCCATCGCGAAACTCGGAGTACAGCACCAGATAACTGCCCGCCAGCGCCAGCACGACCACGACGGTCAGTCGAACGACGAGTGCTCGAAGCAGGGACGGGGCACGCATCCCGCCGCGATCACGATCAGGAGACAAGGTAGCCCAGACCGCGCAAGGTCCGGAGCGACACATCAGCGCCCGCCGCCGCGAGCTTCTTGCGCAACCTGTGCACCTGCGTTTCCACGGAGTTCGCGCTGCGCTCCTGCTCGAAGTCATACAGACACTCCGCAAGCCGCTCCTTCGATATGACACGTCCCTGATGGCGCAGCAGCGTCTCGAGCACGATCAGCTCCGAGCGTGTCAGATCGAGCGGCGTCTGGCCGACGGTGGCGATACGTGCGGACGTATCGAGCTTCACGCCACCGAGCGTCAGCGTGCGACCCAACGCCGCGCCGGGACGACGCAAGAGCGCGCGCAGCCGGGCGACGAGCTCCTGCATCGCGAAGGGTTTGACGAGATAGTCGTCCGCGCCGCCGTCCAGGCCGCGCACGCGATCCTCGATCGAATCCAAGGCCGTGAGAATCAGTACGGGTGTCATGTTGCCTCGGTCGCGCATCTGCTTGAGCGCGTCGAGGCCGGTGCCGTCCGGAAGCATGAGATCGAGCACGACGGCATCGTAGTCGGCCGCTCGCCATATCGGCAATCCGTCGGTCACCGAGGCCGCCGTATCGACCGCGAATCCTTGTGCGCGCAAGCATTCGGCGGCGGCCTGACACAGGCGCTGGTTATCTTCGACGATGAGCAATCTCACTGGGCAATCTCGGTGCTCGGCTCATGCGCCCGGTGTCCAAGAGTATTCGAACCTGAGTCCGATGGTGGGCAGCGGCTCATCGAGTCCTTCGATGACGTTGACGCCGCGACGTTCGTCCCATTCATAACCGTTGGCGTTTTCGCGACCGTAGACGTTCAGGATGTCCAGATAAGCAACCAGACTCAGCGGGCCGAAGCGGCGGTGGTAGTCCGCGCGCAGACTCAGTGAGTGATATACGGGCAGGCGATCGGCGTTGGTGCGCGTGAGCTCCTTCGAATAGCGGACGGGGCCTCCGTCTCCCAAAACGTCGTCATGCACGACGAACGCATCGGTGGGCCGGCCCGAGGCGTATTTCCATTTCGCCGAGAATGTCCATCGATCGCTCTGCTGCCAGACGCCGACGATCCCGAACGCATGCGGCCGATCCCAATCCGCCGCATATTCGCCTTCGCCGAGCTTGTCATCGCGTCGGGCGCGCGAATATGAGTAGGTCGCCGAAGCGCTCCAGCGTCCGCTCATGCGCTTGGCGAGCATCAGATCCACGCCCTTCGCGGACCCGTCGCCGATGTTGGTTGCGGTGTTCGTGGTCCGATCGTCGAACACGATCAGATCGTCGAGCTTCTGGTAGTACCCTTCGGCCGAAAAACGCAGATCCCTGCGCAGGTGCCGGGAATAGCCGAGCACCCACTGCGTGGACCGCTCGCTCTTCAGGTCGAGATTGGACGGATCGGCCGCGATGTCGAGATAACGCGGCGCTTGGTGGTACACGCCACCTCCGGTCCACACCCGGGTGACCGCGTCGGGTTGCCAGCCCATCAGCAGGCGCGGAGCGACGACGGACCGCCCGGCAAACCCATCGCGCTCGTAGCGCAGTCCGGGTGTCAATGTGAAATCGCCGATGGTCCAGGCGTAGTCGGTATACGCGGCAAGCTGCGTGTCCTCTGTGCTCAACGTCGCGTCGTAGTCCTCGGGCGTCAGCACGATGTACTGCTGGGCCGGGTCGGGGCGAAAGTCCGACTCTTCGTACACGAACCGTGTCCAGTCGCCGGACAGACGGCGGTCGAAGTCGAGTTCCACGCGAGCGACCCGCGCGCCGGCGGAGAAGATTCCATCCGGGCCGAGCAACGTGCTGAAATCGCCGCGCCAGCCGATCTCCGTTTCACGCTCCTCGATGCGCAAGATGTCCTCGCGGGCCGGCGTCGTCTCGGGCGTCGGATCGGGGCCCGCGAGGTCCGGATAGGCCTCGCCCTCCGTGCCCGACCTGTCGCTGTTGCGGTAATAGAACGTATTGCGCAACTGCGCGACATCACCGGGAAACCACCGCCACGTCACGCCGAGCAGTGTGCTGTCCTGCTTCGAGTCCTCGAGCCCCACGTCCTCGAAGTGTTCGGACTCGAGCGCATTCGAGACCGTTCGCTTGGAATCCTCGGCTGCGTGAATCGCCAGCAGTTCGAGGCGATGATCGTCAGCCAGCTCGGTGACGGACTTGGCAATGAAATCAGCCAGGCGCTGCCGGCCGATATCCTTCTCATCGATCGCTTCAAACAGGTTGCTGAAGTCGAACCGGCGGGCCGACAGCAGCAAGCTGGTGTTATCGGCCACGTAGCTTGGCCCGTCGTAGTCCGCCTCCACTCCGATGATGTCGACGCGTGCACCCGCCGTGGAGCTCACGGGATTGCCGTCCGCGATCTGAAGATCCAGCAGCGATCCATTCTTGCCGCCCTCGGCCGCCCGCCAGGCTCCCGGAGAAAACGAGGCGCTGCCGATGATGTTCGGCGCAAAGATCGAATATCGTCCGCCGCCATCGACGGCTTCGTGCTCGCCCAGCGACTCATCGAAATGCGCAACCTTATCGAAAGGAATGCCGTCGATCAGGATCAGGTTGTCCCGCGGCCCATTGCCACGCACGGTGAAGCTCGAGAACTCGCCCGTCGCGACGACACCCGGCAGAACGTCCATCGCACGGACCACGTCGCCGGCGCTGCCGGGATTGCGTCGTATCTCTTCACGCTCCAGCAGCACTGTGTTCGGCGTCGCCCGGGGATCTCCAGCCTTCGCGCGCGCCGTGACGACGATTTCGTCGAGTACCACGTTGCCCCCGCGCACCAGTGCGAATTCAACGGCAGCCACTCGGCGAAGCGTGACCCGTACATCCGCTTGCACGGCTTTCATGTAGCCCTGCGCTTCCACTTCGACTGAATACACGCCTTCCGGAACGGGATCGAACGAGAACGCCCCCGCAGTATCGGCTTCAACCGTGCCGTGCACCTGCTGGTTGCGCATGAGCCGAGCCGTGGCCGCCGGTACCGCCCGTCCAGTCACCGAATCCACGATGTGTCCACGGACGGCGCCCGCTGCCACCTGTTGCGCCTGGGAATACGCCGGAAACGAGACAAGTACACACACGAGGGCGGCAGGTGACAGGAGTCTGTGCAACATGGCGGGGTCCTCGGACGAGTGATCGTTATTTGGAAGCCAAGGTACCCGCCCAAGCTGTCGCGAAACTTGCGACAGCGCACTGGTCTGGGAGAGGACGATTCCGGCCCGGCCAGAACCTCACCGGTGACCTCGGGCAGGTCGGCGACCGCCATTGAGCAGTTCGCCGCAGAACAGCAGCGTTGCGTGACGCGTGAGCGCCACCAGCGCGATTTCATCTGCCTGCCTGCCTGCCTGCCTTGCCGCAAGCAGCGTCTCGCACAGAAATGTGCGTCATCGACCCAACGGATGCGCAGGGCCCGCGCACGGGTGACGGCAAGCGCAAGGATCTGCTGCATCGCCATGGCGCCGGTGCATGCAGCCTCCGGAAGCACCCTTGCAAAGATCATCTGCTGCGCACGCACCGACCCTCGCGCGCGACCTGCCGGGCGAACATCAACGTCTCCAGCGCGAGGCACTCCCAGCGGGACGACGGCATGACGCCCATGCCTTCTGAAACGGGAGCCCCTGCGCCGACTCCGGAATCAACGCCCCCTCAGCGCAGCCGGATCAGCTTCTTCCCCTTGTTGCGCCCGTTGTACACGTCCACCAGCGCCTGCGGCGCATCCGCGATGTCGGTGCCGATGTCCTCGGCGTAGCGCAGGCTGCCGTCCTTGAGCATCGCGGCCAGGCTGGCGGCGGTCTGGTCGTAGCGCTGCAGGTGATCGAAGATCACGAAGCCTTCGACGCGCAGGCGCCGCGTGAGGATCTCGCGGTCGCGGCGCGGGCCGACCGGCGTGGGCACCCAGGAGGCGATCGACATCGTGCCGCACTGGATCACGCGGCCGAACAGCGCCATCTGGCCGAACACCACGTCCGCGATCTCGCCACCGGTGTTGTCGAAGAACACGTCCACACCCTTGGGGCAGGCCTCGCGCAGCGCGGCGTCGAGCGGCTCGCGGTGGTTCACCCAGGCCGCGTAGCCGTATTCGGCGCAGCACTGCCGGCCCTTGGCGGCGGAGCCGACCACCGCGACCGCCCGTGCGCCGGCCTGCCGGGCGAGCTGGCCGACGATGCTGCCGACTGCACCGGCGGCGGCCGTGACCAGCACCGTCTCGCCGGGCTTGGGTTTGCCGATGTCGTGCAGCGCCAGGTAGGCGGTCAGGCCGTTGATGCCGAGCAGCCCGGCACCGGTGGACAGGGGTGCCTGCTCCGGGTCGACCTTGCGCAGGATGGCGGCCGGCGTGGCGACGCAGTAGTCCTGCCAGCCGAACCAGCCGTAGAGGTAGTCACCCTCGCGCACCGCCTCGCAGCGCGAGGCGATGACCTTGCCCACCGCCATCGCGCGCATCACGGCCCCGATCGGCACCGGCGGCGCGTAGTTGTTCTCGTCGTTGACATAGCCGCGCTGCGCGGGATCCACCGACAGGAAGTGGTTCTCGACCAGGAACTCGCCGTCGCCGGGCTCCGGCGCAGGCGATACCTTGAGTTCGAAGTGCGCGGGCGCCGGAATGCCGACAGGGCGGGATTTCAGGACGATCTGGCGATTCTGCATGGGCGGTTCCTCGGGGCGGCTGCACCGAGTCTGCGCGGTTCGGCGCCGCCCCGGCGTGACGTGAAGGGCAAGAGATACGGTACCATACGATCGCCCGTTCCGAGGACCCGCGGCAGCATCGCGCGGCGCACCCCGGGACCCAGACCCAGGAGCCTCATCCATATGTCCAAGGCCATCGGCATCACGTCCTTCGGCGCCTTCGTCCCGCGCCGGCGCCTGCAGCGCGCCGCCATCGCGGCTGCCCACGCCTGGGCCTTCCCGGCGCTCAAGGGCCTGGGCAAGGGCGAGCGGGCCATGTGCGGCTGGGACGAGGATGCCATCACCATGGCGGTGGAGGCGGGTCGCGACTGCCTGCGCGGCCGCACGCTCGAGGCGGTATCCGGGCTGACCCTGGCCAGCACCACGGCGCCCTATGCCGACCTCAACAATGCGGTCCTCGTCGGCGCGGCCCTGCGCCTGCCGGCCTCGGCCAGCGCCGGCGACACCGGCGGATCGACGCGTGCCGGCCTGTCGGCGCTGATCCAGGCCTGTCGCAGCGCCGAGCAGGACCAGGGCGAACAGCTGGTGATCGCCTCGGAGCGGCGCACGGCCAAGCCGGGCAGCACGCAGGAGATGCAGATCGGCTGTGCTGCGGGCGCGCTGGCGGTGGGCCACGGCGAGGGCCTGATCGCGCGTTTCCTGGGCAGCGAATCGGTGTCGGTGCCCTTCATCGATCACTTCCGCCGGGCCGGCGCGGAGTTCGACTACGGCTGGGAAGAGCGCTGGATCCGCGACGAGGGCGTCACCAAGCTGGTGCCGCCGGCGATCGCCCGGCTGCTCGCGCGCCTCGACATCGGGGTCGATCGCGTGGCGCATTTCGGCATGGCCGGCGGTCCGCTCAAGAGCGATGCCGTCGTCGCCAGGGCGCTGAAGATCGCGCCGGACAAGGTCCTGCCCGACCTGCAGGGGCAGGTGGGCGACACGGGCGCGGCGCAGCCGTTCCTGCTGCTGATCGCGGCGCTGGAGCGCGCCCAGCCGGGCGAGGTGATCGTCATCGCCTCGTTCGCGCAGGGCTGCGAGGTGATCGCGCTGGAGATGCAGGCGCGCGCCAGCGGTGAACATCGCGGCCTGGCCGGCAGCATCGCCAACCGCATCGAGGAGACCGCCTACCTCAAGATGCTGTCCAACGACGGCCACCTCGAGCTGGACTGGGGCATGCGCGCCGAGACCGATCACAAGACGCCGCTCACGCAGCTGTATCGCGTGGCCGACCAGATCTTCGGCTTCATCGGCGGCAAGTGCAGCGCCTGCGATGCCGTGCAGTTCCCGCGTCTGCCGACCTGCGTGAACTGCGGCGTGCCGGACAGCCAGGCGCCCTACACGCTGGCCGACGAGCCGGCCAGGATTGCCACCTACACCGCGGACTGGCTGATGTATTCGCCGGCGCCGCCGCTGTACATGGGCCTGGCGCAGTTCGACTGCGGCGCGCGCCTGCTGATGGAGATCGTCGACGTCGGCGCCGACGGCATCGACGTGGGCACGCCGCTGGCGATGACCTTCCGCAAGAAGGAACGCGACAAGCTGCGCGGCTGGGATCGTTACTTCTGGAAGGCGAGCCCGGCCTGAGCGGGTTGCGGCATCAAGCAATTTCACCGCAAAGGAAAAAGAAAGGTCGCAAAGGGTATGTAGCAGTCGCACCGTTACCGATGAAGGTCTTTCAATTCCCGTTTTCTGTTTTTCTTTGTGTCCTTTCTTTTCCTTTGCGCCTTTGCGGTAAAGATCTTTCGGCGCCGAGCCACGCCGATCGAATGACGAGGACCTGGACATGGCAACACTTCTGGAAAGCGAGCCCGGCCTGGGCGGGGCCGCGAAACCAGGCAATTTCACCGCAAAGGCGCAAAGGAAACAAAAGGTCGCAAAGGGTATGTAGCAGTCGCACCGTTACCGATGAAGGTCTTTCAAT
>CAMLNE010000087.1 GCA_946481265.1 uncultured Panacagrimonas sp.
CCAGATACCCGGCGGAGCCGACCACCTGCACCTTGGGCATGCGCGAGTAGCGGCTCTTCTCGGCCTCCAGCTCGGCGATGCGCGCGTTGAGCCTGGCCTGCACCACGGCGAGCTGGTCCTCGCGTGCCCGCTCGACCCAGTCCTCCGGGTCGGCCGGCTCGGGGCGCGTCACCACCATGCCCTCCGGCAGCACGCGCAGGTTGCGGTAGCGCTGGCCGGCAACCAGATCCAGCGCGGCGTATGCCGTCTGCAGGTTGCCGCGCGCGGCGATGAGATCGGACGCGGCGACCGAGCGCTGCGCCTCGGCGGCGAGCACCTCGGACTCGAGCGCAAGACCGGCCTGACCCCGGCTGCGGATCTGGTCGCGCTGGCGCTCGACGGCCGCCATCTCGGCGCGTGTCAGGCGTTCGATGTCCTGTGCCGAGAGCACGCCCAGGTAGGCGGATACCACCTCGATGAGCAGCTGGTCTTCCGCCTGCTCCAGCCCGAACCGGGCGATGTCGCTGCGGATCTGGGCCTGGTCGCGCGAGATCCAGAGATCGGGCCGATACAGCGGCTGGGTGAGCTTGACCCCGAACAGTCCCTGGCCGTAGTCGTCGCTCACGTCGACGTCGCGCACCGCGTAGTAGTCGCCGCGGACGGTCTGCGTGCCGTAGTCGTAGCTCGCCCCCAGGCCGAGCTGTGGTCGCAGCTGGCCGACGGCAACCCGTTCGAGCTGTCCCACGGCGCGGGCGCCGGCCAGTTCCGCGAGGTAGGCCGGATTCTTCTCCAGTGCCGAGATGAAGACGTCGAGCAGTCGGGCCGGTCCGGACGAAGGGTCGGCAGCCTGCAACGGTGCCGCCATCAGCGCGGCTGCGAGCAGGGTCGCGAGCGCCGCGATCCGCCGCAGGGGACGGTGCCGCGCCGGTCTGCGGACGAAGCCGGTTGGGATCATGGATGGGTCGTTGCTTGCGATCGCGGTGTCGCTGCCGCGGCAGTGTAGCCCCAAGCTTCCGCCGTCCCCTACTCTTCGGGCTTCACGTGCTCGAACGCGCGGATCGACTGGCGCACCGCTTCGGGCACCGGCAAGGTCGCCTGCGCCGCGTAGTCGAACCACACGATCACCCCCTCGGTACGCGAATGGCAGCGGTCGCCGACGAAGATCGCGCCCTGCGTGACGATGCTCGAACGGCCGATGCGCAGGATGCGCATGCCGTAGTCGATCTGCGAAGGGTGATGCACCTGCACGAGGAAGTCGCAGGCGATGCGGGCGAGGATGAAGTTCGGACCGGTGAAGCCGGCCGCGCGCTGGCGCTGTTCGACGTAGTCGGTACGCGCCTGTTCGTCGTAGGTGATGTACTTGGCGTTATTGACGTGTCCCATGCAGTCCACGTCGCCCCAGCGCGTCGCGATGGGACAGAAATAGCGGAACTGCTCGCGTCGTGGTGTGCTCATCCGGTCTTCGGCTCCGGTGCGATCGGGCCCCTGCGCGCCGCGGCGTCCCGCGCGATCTGGCGGCGGCGCTGTTCGCCGGCGCGCGACCATTCCGCGATCTCGCCGATCAGACGGCCGCAGCCCGAGCAGATCGAATCCCGATCGAGCTGGCACACCCCGATACAGGGTGACGCGACGGGCGCGTCGGCGGAAGCATCTGCCGGGTTCGACATCGGTGGTCCTACTGCAGGCTCACCTTGAATTCGACACGGCGGTTGCTCACGCGACCGTCCTCGGTCGAGTTGTCGCCCACCGGCTGGGTCTCGCCCATGCCGATCGCGATCATCCGCCCCGGCGCCACGCCCTTGCCGATCAGGAACTGGCGGACCGCCTCGGCCCGCTGCTGCGAGAGCAGCAGGTTGTAGCCGTCGTTGCCCTCGTCATCGGTGTGCCCGACGATCTCGACCGCGAGATTGGCCTGGTTCTTCAGCGTCCGCGCGACTTCCTCCAGCGCCACCCGCGAGTCGGCCGTCAGGCGCGCCGAACTCGTTTCGAAATTGACGCCACGCAGGGTCACGCTCTGCTCGACCAGGCAGCCGGTGGCGTCCACCACCATGCCGACCGTCGTGCCCGGGCAGGCGTCCACTTCGTCGAGCACGCCGTCGCCGTCGGAGTCGACGACACCGCCGATGGTGCAGCCGCGGATATCGACCGGCGTGCCGCCCGGCGTGGCGGGACACTCGTCCTGCGCATCGGCGATGCCGTCGCGGTCCGAGTCCTCGATGCAGTCGACGCGGCCGGACACCGGGTCGACCACGCGCGTCGGGCATTCAGGCGCGGCCGGCGGAGGCGCGGCCTTGCGATCGAACGGAATCTGCAGGCCGAGGCGGAGCTGGAAATCCAGCAGGTAGTCCTCGTCCGGGACCGACTCGTCGTTGAGCTGCGCCTGCGCGATGGCCTCGGCGCGCACCGCCCAACCCCAGTTGAGCAGCGGAAAGAGCGCTCCCAGGCCACCGTCCACACCGAAGTGAAGATGATCGTCGCCGGCGACGTCTTCCTGGACCGCACCGGCGCCGACGATCACGAAGGGCCGCGCATCGAGCAGCAGACCGGTCAGCCCGAGGTCGCGCACCCAGTTGGCGAAGAGCGTGCGCTGGTAGTCGTCCTTGCCGTCGGCCTTGCGCTCGCGCTGGATGGCGCGGACGGAGAATTCCAGCGCCTCGTTCTGGCGGCCGGGAAACGGCATGCCCAGGCCGATATTCAAGCCGAGGCCGTCATCGGAATCGCGCTGCGAGTCGTTGAATTCGTAGAGGCCTCCACCGAAGCCGTAGAGACCCTGGTAGCCGTCGGCCGGGATCGCGGTGGCCACCGTCGAGCAGAACAGCATCGCGGCGCCCATCCATCCTGTCGTGATCCGTCCCATGGCGCCCCGTTGTCCACCCGCATTGCTTGTGATGCCGCGACTGTACCGGCCACGTTGCAGCGCAGCAATGCGAGCGCTCAGACCTGCGCGAGCGCACTGGCGCAACGCCGCACCAGCGCCGGACCTTCGTAGATGAACCCGGAATAGATCTGCACCAGATCGGCGCCCGCGCTGCGCCTGGCGCGCGCATCCTCGGCCGATCCGATGCCACCCACACCGATCAGCACGAGGTCGGCGCCGACGCGCGCGCGCAGCGCGGCGAGCGTGGCCTGTGCCAGCGCTCGCAGCGGTGCGCCGGACAGGCCGCCGGTCTGCGCGCCCAGCGCATGGCCTTCCAGGCCCGGGCGCGTGATCGTGGTGTTGGTCGCGATCAGGCCGTCGACGCGATGCCGCTGCACCGCCACGGCGATGGCGTCGAGCTGCGCCGCATCGACGTCGGGCGCGATCTTCACCAGCATCGGTGCACGGCGTCCCTCGCGATCGGCCAGCCGCTCGCGCTCGGCCGCCAGGGTGGCCAGCAGCCGGTCGAGCGCCTCCTCGCCCTGCAGCTCGCGCAGGTTCTTCGTGTTCGGCGACGAGATGTTCACCGTGATGTAGCCGGCGTGCGCATGCACCTTGCGCAGGCAGGCGAGGTAGTCGTCGGCCGCCCGCTCGATCGGCGTATCGGCGTTCTTGCCGATGTTGATGCCCAGCACGCCGCGATAGCGGCTCTCGCGCACCTGCTCGACGAGATGATCGACACCCTTGTTGTTGAACCCCAGGCGATTGATCAGCGCGCGGTGCTCGGGCAGGCGGAACATGCGGGGCCGCGGATTGCCGGGCTGCGGGCGCGGCGTGACGGTGCCCACCTCGACGAATCCGAAGCCCAGTCGCGACCAGGCATCCAGGCATTCGCCGTTCTTGTCGAGCCCCGCGGCAAGGCCGACGCGGTTGCGGAAATGCAGCCCGAGCAGTTCCACCGGGTCGTCCACCGCCTGGCCGGCGAACGGCGCGGTCGCCAGTCCCGGGAATCTGCTGAAGCTGCTCAATGTCAGCTCGTGCGCCGTCTCGGCCTCGAGCCGGAACAAGGCACCGCGTGCGATCCGGTACAGCATGCTCAGATCGCCGGCGACGTGGATCGCTGCACCGCGGCCGGCACGATGATCGGCGGCGAGGCCTCCTTGCCCAGCGGGCGGGCACGGGGTGGCGATGGCGGCATCAGGCGTCTCTTCAGGTATTCGGGCAGCGGCAGCACACGCGCCAGGCGCCGGCGCCAGGAGCCGACCTCCTGGTGCAGGACGTCCTGCGTCAGGTTCAGCGGCAGCCGTGCGAGCGATCGCACCACGTCGTGGATCATCGCCTGCCTCGACGTGTCCTCGTAGAGCGACCCCAGACTGCCGGCCGCGGCGAACAGTGCGCGCGACAGGTGCAGGTAGTCGCGCTTGAGCACCAGGCCGGCCTGCTGCGTGTTGGATATCAGGTGCAGCACGGTCTGTCCGCGCCGGTACAGACCCTCGAAGCCGCCACGGCGCAGCTCGAACAGGAAGTTGCGCGCGGTCAGGGGCGTCACGCCCTTCTTCATCAGCGTCTCGTCCAGCGTCGCCTTGATCCGGTCCCGACGCCGGGCGTTTTCCTCGGGCTGCGTGGACATGCGTACCAGCGAGTCGGCGATCATCGCGGTGTCCGCCAGCACCGCCGCGACCAGGTAGTTCCAGACCGGGCCGAGCTTGCCGTCCAGTTGCACCACGTTGCCCCAGTCGATCAGGTGCACCGCACCGTCGGAGCCGACCATCACGTTGCCGGGGTGCAGGTCGCCGTGCAGCTCGTGGTAGACGAACACGTGCTGCAGGACCGCGTACAGCAGGCGCTCCGAGACCTGCGACTGGAAACGGCGGCGCTCGCGCTTGCCCATGCGTGCCAGCGCGCGGGTCAGGCTCGCCCCGTCGGACAGGTATTCCATCTCCAGGATGCGATGCGAATGCCCGTAGAGTTCCGGCACCCGCCACTGGCGCGTGTTCAGGCTGCGCTCGTAGAAACGCAGGTGATTCTGCGCCTCCGACTCGAAGTCGAGCTCCTCGATGAAGCCGGCCACGAACTCGTCGACCTGTTCCTGCATCGCGCGAAGAAAGGGCGTGAGCTTGGAATGCGGTGCCCAGTACTGCGACGACATGATGGCCAGACCCAGCACCATCCTGCCGATGGCGAACTCGCGGTCGATGTTGTGACGGCCCACCTTGATCACGACCGGCTTGAGCACCTCGCGACCGTCCTCCAGGAAGGGCTTCTTGGCGAAGTAGACGCTGCCGATGGATCCCGACTTCACCGGCCGCGCGGGATCCAGGTCGAGAAACACCTGGTGCGGCGGCCTGCCGTAGCACTCCATGAACGCGGCGAGAACCTCTTCCTCGCCCATGGCCGGCACATCCTCGTGGAAGACGGCGAGCTCGCGCGCGATCTCTCCGGGCAGGAACTCCGCGTTGGCGGCGGCGATCTGCGCCATCTTGACGAAGAACGGACCGAACTCGCCGACCATCTGCGCGACGATCCGGGCCTGTGCCGCGAAATCCTTCGGATCGGTCTGGAAGAACGGCCGGATGTGGCGCAACGCCTTGATCTGGCGCCGCATGATGCCGAGGTCCTGGCGCACCACGCCGGCGCGGCGCATCACCTCGCGCACCTGCCATTCGTTGAAACGGCGCCCCGCCTTGAGGACGTTGATCACCTCGACCAGCAGCGGCTCGTAGGTGCGCAGGACCAGGCGCACCATGTCGACGGTGAGTTCGCCCAGGCCCTTGAGCTCGGGCGAAGCGAACAGCTCGTCGAAGAAATTCCAGAACTCGTTGACCAGGCCTTCCGGAATGGGCACCGGACTGCGCGACAGCACCTGGTCGACGATGTAGCGGATCAGCTCCTCGGTGGACTCCTCGTTCGGAATCAGCCTGCGGCCACGCAGGTAGGAGGTGAGCCGGCCCGTCCCCTTCATCAGCGGATGGCGGTAGAAGCCTTCGACCGCGCGATCGATCGCCGTGGCGAGCTCTTCGCGGGTGACGTCGGTCTCCGAGCGGATCAGCCTGACCACCGATCCGAATCCCCGGGTCAGCCGGTAGGTGGAGACCGAGAAGCGGGAGATCTCCTGCAATACACCCTGCTTCCTGCTCCCGGCGCTGGCCGCGGTCGCCGGCCTGGATCCATCGCCGCCCATCGGAGGATCGGCCTGCGCTTCCCTGGCCGTTCCGGCCTTCCTGGACGCGGGCGCGTCGTCGCCGGGCGGCGCGGATTTCATGGAAGCGTCAGCCAGTGCCCCAGCTTGTCGGCCTTGGCGCGCAGGTAGGCCTCGTTGTGCGGATTGCGGCCCGATTCCAGCGCGACGCGCTCGACGATCACGATGCCGTCCCGCGTCAGCGCATCGAACTTGCGCGGGTTGTTGGTCATCAGGCGGATGCGCTGGAGTCCGAGTTCATGCAGCAGTTCGACCGCCAGGTCGTATTCGCGGGCGTCGGCCGGGAATCCGAGCTGGTGGTTGGCTTCGACCGTGTCGCTGCCCTGATCCTGCAGGGCATACGCCCGGATCTTGTTGCCCAGGCCGATGCCGCGGCCTTCCTGGCGCAGGTACAGCACCGCCCCGCGACCGGCCTTGGCGATGCTCTCCAGTGCGGCATTGAGCTGGAAGCCGCAGTCGCAGCGCAGGGAGAACAGCGCATCGCCGGTCAGGCATTCGGAATGGATGCGCACCAGCGGCGCGTCGTCCCCCGTGAGGTCTCCCAGTGCCAGGACGACGTGCTCCTTGCCGTCCGCCGCTGCGTACACCTGCATGCGGAATTCCGCGAACGGCGTCGGCAGCCGTGCCTCGGCGATGCGTTGCAGCTCGCTCATGATGTGGAGGAGGGTTTCGTCAGACTCGGAGGGTCCGAGAATTTTAGGCGAGATACGCAACGCGCGCCCGTCCCCGCTACCGGCGAGGCGCCGCCGGGGCGCGCCGAAGCCGTTCCTCGTGGTCCGACGCCCTGTCCTCCTCAGGCACCGACCAGGCTCTGCCCGCACACGCGCAGCGTGCGCCCGTTGACGCCCGCAGACAGCGGTGAGGCGAAGAAGGTGACGGCCTCGGCGATGTCCAGCGGCAACCCGCCCTGCGACAGCGAGTTCAGACGCCGACCGACCTCGCGGTTGACCAGCGGCATGGCGGCGGTCATCTGCGTCTCGATGAAGCCCGGCGCGACTGCGTTGATCGCGCCACCGCGGCTGGCAAACCAGGGCGCAAGCGCATCGACGTAGCCGATGATGCCGGCCTTGGTCGCACCGTAGTTGGTCTGTCCCGGATTGCCCGCGATGCCGCCGATCGAGGAGATGCAGACGACGCGGGCGCCCGGCTTGAAGCCTTCATCCATCAGGCGCTCGTTGATGCGCATGATGGACCCCAGGTTGATGTCGAGCACCATGTCCCACAGGTGCGGCGCCATGTTGCGCAGCATCTTGTCGCGGGTGATCCCGGCGTTGTGCACGATCACGTCGAGTGCGCCGCACTCGGCGAGAATCCGCTCGCCCGCATCCACGGCCGTGACATCGACGGCAAGACCGCGACCGCCGATCCGGCTCATGGTCTGTCCGAGGACGCCCTCGTCCTGCGGGCGGTCCATGCCGATCACCTGGGCGCCCTCGCGCGCCAGGGTCTGTGCGATCGCCGCGCCGATTCCGCGCGCGGCGCCCGTGACCAGGGCGAGCTTGCCGTCCAGCGGCGCGGACCCGTTCGCGGGTGCGATGCCGCCGGCGCCCAGTTCCAGCACCTGGCCGGCGACGTAGGCCGAATGCTCGGTGAGAAAGAAGCGCAGCGCGCCGGCAAGTCCGCCTTCGCTGCCCTCGCGCACCTCGAGCAGGTTCACCGTCGAGCCCTTGCGCCCGATCTCCTTGCCCAGCGATCGCATGAAGCCACTGAGCGAGGCGGCTGCGGTGCGTTCCCCGACCGGTTCGATCCCCGCCGGGGGACGCGAGATCAGCAGGACGCGGCCGTGCGGCGCAAGACGCGCGATGCGCGACTGCAGGAAATCGTAGAGCGTGCGCAGACCGCCAGCGGAATCGATCCCGCTGGCATCGAACACCAATGCATGCGGCGCGAAGCCTTCACCCGCTGGCTCGCCCTTCAGGGCGATCCCCTGTTCCGCGGCCGCGCCCTTGACCCGTGCCAGTCCATCGTGCTCGGGCGCGACGAACAGCTCGGCGCCGGTTTTCGCAAGCGCGCCCAGCAGCGGCGCCGCCATCTGGCCTGCGGGCGATGCGCCCACCAGGACCGGTCGGTCGACGAGCGGCTGGACCGCGTAGGCGCCGGTCGCGCGACGCAGGCGCGGTGGCGTGGGAAGACCGAGCAGTCCGGACAGCTGCTTGCCGAATGCCGTCTGCGAAAACTCGAGGAAACGATCGCTCATCGGTGGTCCTGAGGTTGAAGAATCCGCGAAAGTGCGTCATCGCACATGCCGCCGCCGACGGCGCTCGGCAGCTTACGAGTCGCCATCAGGGCGTGCACTGACAAGAGCGCCGTACGTTGACGTCCGGCCAGCCCCTACCGGATAGTTCGGAGCTGTTGCTGCCTGTTCTGCGAAGAACGGATGCAGCAAGCACTGAATTCGATACATAAACGATTCCTCATTAAAGATTTCGGGAGAGCGGTGATGAATGTGAAGGCCCCGGTCCTTGCGGCCGCAACCGTCGGCGTGGCCGTCGTGACGCTCGTCGCGCTCAACCTGGTTGCGCCGATCTCGCATGCGCAGGAAAGCGCGGCCGAGGGTGTCACCGCCGACCAGGTGTTCGCCGCATCGATCGCCGAGCCGGGCGCCTCGTCGCCGGCGCTGATGGAAGTCGCGCTGGCCGACGATTCCGGCATGTCGATGGAGGCTGTGCCCGTCGAATCCGAGCCGATGGAGTCATCGAGTGCTCCGGCCCTCGCCGGTGGCTCTTGCGCGATGGGCGTCACCAATGCCCAGCCCGTCGTAGTCGCCGCGGCTGGTGCGCCGGGCGGGGACGTGTCGCCTGCCCCGGCGATGGAACTTGCGCAGGCCGGGCCGGACACCACCGAGCCCGCGCCGGAACTGACCGCTCCCGAGCCGATGCCGGAAGAAGCCGCCGCGGTCTCGGGCGAACCGGTCGAGTCGGCGCCGCCGGTCGAACCGATGGCGGATACCTCGATGGCAGCGGATGACGGTGGCTTTGCCCCGGCGGCCTCCGAGCCGGCTACCGCCGCCGGTGCCTGCGCGAGCGGTATCGATCCCAACCAGAAGCCGGTCGTCGTGATGGCCAGCGGACACCCGGCCGGCCCGGCGCCCGCAGCAGAGGACGGCATGATGGCGCCGGACGGCATGGCGGGCGCCGAGGCGACGATGGCCGAAGCGGCTGCACCGGTCGAGGCGACCCCGCCTCCGGCCGCACCGGAACCGGCTCCCGCCCCGGAACCGGCACCGGCCCCCCAGCCCGAGCCGGCTGCCGAACCGGAGCCCGCGCCGGTGGCCGCCGCCCCTGCGCCGAAGCCCAAGGCAGCCAAGCCTGCGCCGAAGCCCGCACCGAAGCCGGCAGCACCCAAGAAGGCTCCGGAAGAGGCCAAGGTCGCCTGGTGGCCCGCCAAGACCGCGGGCAAGCTGAATCTGAACTATGCCGGTGAGGCGAGCTTCACCAAGGCGATCGTGCTGATCTTCGACGGCCAGTTCGACAACGCCGACAGTGCTGATCAGAACATCAAGGTCACCCCGAAGAAGGGCGGCGCGGTCAACGGCAAGTGGATGGTGGCCAACGGCAACAAGTCCATGCTGCTGTTGAACGTCGATCCTGGCCTGTACACGGTCGAGATCGGCTCCGGCCTGGTGGACAAGGGCGGCCGGGCGATCGGTGCGGCGTCCAGCGGCGCGGTGTTCGTTCACTGAAGTGCCGGCGGCCTGATGGCGACCTCGCTGTTCGAGTTGTCGGGCCGCGTCGCGCTGATCACGGGCGCATCACGCGGGATCGGTGAAGCCACGGCGCGCCTGCTTGCCGAGCAGGGCGCGCACGTGGTCCTGGCCAGCCGCAAGCAGGACGAACTGGACAAGGTGGCGGCGAGCATCGTGGCCAAGGGCGGCAAGGCCACGGCCATCGCCGCGCACCAGGGCGATTCGGCGGCACTCCGGAACCTGGTCGACCGCATCGCGGGCGAAATCGGACGCCTCGACATCCTGGTCAACAACGCGGCGACCAACCCCTACTTCGGTCACATCGTCGACACCGACATGGCGATGATCGAGAAAACCCTGCAGGTGAACATCAAGGGTTATTTCGAACTGTCCTCGCTGGCCGCCAGGCTCATGCGCGAACAAGGCGGCGGCGCGATCGTCAACATCGCCAGCATCAACGGCGAACGTCCCGCGCCCTTCCAGGGGATCTACTCGATCACCAAGGCTGCCGTGATCAACATGACACAAGCCTTCGCCAAGGAATGCGGACCCTGGAAGATTCGCGTCAACGCCGTGTTGCCGGGGCTGACGCAGACGCGCTTCGCCTCGGCCTTGACCTCCAACGAGCCCATCCGCAAGGCCTTCCTGGAACAGGTGCCGCTGCAGCGGATGGCACAGCCCGAGGAGATCGCACCGGCCGTGCTGTTCCTGGCCAGCGATGCCGCGAGCTATGTCACCGGCACGAGCCTGGTGGTCGACGGTGGATACCTGGCGTAGCGCCGGGCCCATCTCGCATTGCCCCGGAAAATACCTTCGACAAGCGGCGCCGCCAGCCCTCTCCATTGCTCCCGCGCAACCCACGTCGCCCTGGCCAGGTGGACGCCCGCCGCACGCTGAACCAACGGCGTCGGCCAGACTCCAAGGCGCGTAGACTGCTTCGTCCCCCGACGCTCCCCCACATGCTCCGAACGTTCGCACCGCTTCTGGCTACGGCGTGCCTGATCATCAGCGCCTGGGGATCGGCTCGCGCACAGGAATCCCTGCGACCCTCGGAGACCGCGGCGCTGCCGAGTGGCGCCCTGCGCGACCTGGATCTTCCGCAGATCGGGGAACCGGCGGACGCGGTGCTGTCGCCAGCCGAGGAAGATCGGATCGGCGCGCGCGTGGTCGCCGAGCTCTACGCCTACGAGTACATCCTCGAAGACCCGCAGATCACCGACTACCTGGCCGCGACCGGCTGGCGCCTGGCGGCCGCCAGTGGCACGCGGCCGGCCAAGCTCGAGTTCTTCATGGTCAAGGACCCGCGCATCAACGCGTTCGCCCTGCCCGGCGGATACATGGGCTTCAACGCCGGACTGGTCACCGCGAGCAGTTCGGAGAGCGAGCTGGCGGGCGTCATGGCGCACGAACTGGCGCATGTCACCCAGCGCCACATCGCACGCAACGCAGCGGAGAGCGGCGGCGTGGCCTCGATCGCGACCTGGGTGGCCGTGCTTGCCGCGATCATCGCCGGCTCGGCCAACCCGGACATCGTCCTCGCCGCGCTGGCAGCCGGCCAGGGCCTGGCCTACCAGCGGCAGGTCGCGTTCACGCGCACCCACGAAATCGAGGCGGATCGCATCGGCATCCACACGCTGGCCGGTGCGGGCTACGACCCCGAGGGCATGGCCACGTTCTTCCAGAAGCTGGAACAGCAGTCACGCCTGTACGGCAACGGCATTCCGGAGATCCTGCGCACCCACCCGGTGAACACCACGCGCGTCGCCGAGGCACGCGCGCGCGTCGCGGCCCTGCCCAAGAACGACGCACCCGATTCCCTCGAATACGGGTTCATCAAGGCACGCACGCAGGTATTCGCCTCGAACCAGCCCAGCGACGCCGTGGACGCGTATGCGGCCCTGATCGCCGCCGGACATGACACGCCGGCGTACCGGTACGGGCTGGCCTTCGCGCAGCACCAACTCGGACAGAACGAGTCGGCGCTGGCCACGCTCAAGCCCGTCATCGAGAAGTATCCACGCCACCCGAATGTCAGCCTGCTGCACGCGGCGCTCCTCGGCGGCGGCAGCGATCCCGCCCCCGGCCTGGCCGCCTACGAGCGCACGCTGCGACTGAATCCGCGTTTCGCGCCGGCCATCCTCGAATACGCCGAGGCACTGATCGCTGCGGGCAAGGCCGAGCAGGCCCGCGAGGTGCTGCTCACGCACGAGCAGGCGCTCGGCGTGCGGCTCGACACCTACCGGCTGCTCTCGCAGGCGGCACGCGCGATGCGCAACAACGCCGAGGCGAGCTATCAGATGGCCACCTACCTGTTCCTGCGTGGCGACGCCGGCGGCGCGCTGTCGCAGCTCGATGCAGGCCTGCGCCTGGAAAGCCTCACCTCACAGGAACGTGCACGCCTGGTGGCGCGCCGCGCCGAAGTCCGCGAGGCGCTGCCGCGCAACTACGACCCGGATCGCCAGCTGCGTCGCTGAGCTTCCGCCCGAGCCGGCGGCGGCGCGCCATCGCAGTCGTCAACGAGGCCGTCCCTACTGGCCGGCCAGGATCCGTCCCGCGGCCTGGCGCGCCGAGCCCGGTGCCAGGGTGATCCCGAGTCGATGATGACCGCTGCTCACGAACAGCCCGCGGCGCGCCTGCACCCAACCGATCCAGGGCCCGCCTCCGCCGCGCGGCGCCGGACGCAATCCCGACCAGTGCGCGAGCACAGGCCGTGTGGCGAGCCGCGGCGCCATGGCCTGCACGCTGCGCAGCAGGCTTTCGCGCGCGGCATCGGTGGTCCGGTCCGCAAAGCCCACATCCTCGAGCGTGCTGCCGGCCACGATGCGACCGTCGCGCCGCGGGATCAGGTAGCGACCCTCGCGCAGCAGGATCGCGTCCAGCTCGCCGGGCCGCGCATCGAGCAGCAGCATCTGGCCGCGCATCGGCCGCACCTCGATCTGCGCGCACAGCTCCGTGCTCCAGGCGCCCGCGGCGATCACCACCACGCTGGCATGCCGATCGCCGCGCGGGGTGCGCACACCGGTGACGCGCTCGGCGCCGAGCAGCGCCTCGACCGCCTCG
>CAMLNE010000088.1 GCA_946481265.1 uncultured Panacagrimonas sp.
CGCAATTCCGTGCCCGGCTTCGCCGATCGCGGCATCCCCGGACTCGCCGGCGTGCCGGCCATTCCGGCGCTGGCCGAGCGCGGGCTCGCCGGCCTGCGCCGCTTTTTCGACGACCTCGAAATCAGCCTGGGACAGAGCGAATACGTTGCCGGAGATCGCTACACCATCGCCGACATCACCGGCCTGTGCGTGGTCGATTTTGCCGGCTGGTCCAAGGTCGCGCCGACAGACTCGCACCCCAACGTGCAGCGGTGGTACCGTTCGGTCTCGTCCCGCCCCAGCGCCTCGGCGTGACCCCGCATACATCAGGAGAAGGTCCCATGCAGGAATTCAAGCTACTCATCGGCGGCAAGCTCGTCGACGGTGATTCGACGATGGACGTCATCAACCCGGCCACCGGCAAGCTGCTCACGAAGTGCCCGCGCGCATCGGTCGACCAGGCCAACCAGGCCGTTGCCGCCGCCAACAAGGCCTTCCCGGCCTGGGCCGCGCTGAGCTACCCCGAGCGTGCTGCGGTGCTCTCCAAGTTCGCCGACGCCATCGAGGCGCGCTTCGAGGAGTTCACCACCCTGCTGACGCAGGAGCAGGGCAAGCCCACCGCCGACGCGCAGTGGGAGATCGGCGGCACACTCGCCTTCATCCGCTACTTTGCCGGCCTGAAGGTCGAGCCGAAGGTGATCGAGGACAGCGAGATCCGTCGCGTCGAGCAGCACCGCAAGCCGCTGGGCGTCGTCGCCGCGATCATTCCCTGGAACTTCCCGGTGCTGCTGCTGATCGGCAAGCTGTCGCCGGCGCTGCTGTCCGGCAACACCCTGGTGGCCAAGCCCGCGCCGACCACCCCGCTGACGACGCTGCTGCTCGGCGAAGTGGCTTCCAAGATCTTCCCGGCCGGCGTGTTCAACATCATCACCGACGCCAACGACCTGGGCCACGTGCTGACCTCGCACCCGGACGTGCGCAAGGTGTCGTTCACCGGCTCCACCGCGACCGGCAAGAAGGTCATGGCCAGTGCGGCCGAAACGGTCAAGCGCGTCACGCTCGAGCTGGGCGGCAACGATGCCGCCATCGTGCTCGACGACGTCGATCCCAAGGAGGCCGCGGCCAAGATCTTCGGTGCCGCGTTCGCCAACAACGGCCAGGTCTGCGTCGCGATCAAGCGCCTTTACGTGCACGAGAAGATCTACGACGGCATGGTCGACGAGCTGGCCAAGCTCGCCAACTCGGCGGTTGTCGGTGACGGCCTCGAGAAGGGCACCACGCTTGGTCCCCTGCAGAACAAGATGCAGTTCGAGAAGGTCAAGGACCTGATCGCCGAGGCCAAGAAGAACGGCAAGGTGGTGACCGGCGGGCAGTCCGACGACGGCGGCGGCTACTTCATCCGCCCGACCATCGTGCGCGACGTGACCGACGGCGATCGCATCGTCGACGAGGAGCAGTTCGGCCCCGTCCTGCCGATCATCAAGTACTCGGACACCGAGGATGCGCTCAAGCGGGCCAACGCCTCGCCGTTCGGCCTGGGTGGTTCGGTATGGGGCAAGGACACCAAGCGTGCTTCGGGCATCGCGGCTCGCCTGGAAAGCGGCACGGCCTGGGTCAACAAGCATCTCGACCTCGCACCGGGCATCCCCTTCGGCGGCGCCAAGCAGTCCGGCATGGGCGTGGAGTTCTCTGAAGAAGGTCTGTCCGAGTTCACCCAGAGCCAGGTCGTGAACGTCGCCAAGTAGGCGTATCGCGGCAAAGAAAAAGGCGGCCTTCGGGCCGCCTTTTTCATGCCTGCATCCGCCCGCTGTCCAGACTTCCGATCGGCCGGAGCCGGGCGATTCCACCCGGCCTGCGAGGGGCGCGCTACGCCACCTTCTTCGTCGGCGGACGCTTGAGCGGCGTGACCCTCGGCGATTCGTGCAGGTGATCGATCTGGACCCAGTTGATCACCTGGATGCGACCGTTGAAATCCTCGCCCAGGGCCGTGCAGCTCTCCACCCAGTCGCCGCTGTTGAGGTATTGCACGCCACCGATGTCGCGGATCTCTGCCTGGTGGATATGGCCGCAGACCACGCCGTCGAGCCCGCGGCGGCGGCACTCGTGTGCCACGCTCTGCTCGAACTCCGAGACGATGTTGACCGCGTTCTTGACGCTCTTCTTGGCGAACGCCGACAGCGACCAGTAGCGCATGCCGAGCAGGCGACGCGCCTGGTTGAGCCAGTGGTTGGCCTGCATCGTGAGGTCGTAGGCGCTGTCACCGACCAGCGCGATCCAGCGGTGATACCGGGTGATCACGTCGAAGGCGTCGCCATGCGTGACCAGCAGACGTCGTCCATCGGCCGTCGTGTGCACGTGCTCGTTGACGATCCGGATGTTGCCGATGGCCAGGCCGAAGCCCACGAACTTGCGCAGGAACTCGTCGTGGTTGCCGGTGACGTAGTAGACCTTCGCGCCGCGCTTGGACTTGGTCAGGATCTTGCGGACCACGTTCGTGTGTTCCTGCGGCCAGAACCAGGAATTCCTGAGCTTCCAGCCGTCGACGATGTCGCCCACCAGGTACAGCGTCTCGCACTCGGCGTGCTTGAGGAAGTCCACGAGATGCTCGGCCTTGCAGCCCGGCGTGCCGAGATGCACGTCGGAAATCCACAGCGTGCGGTACTTCTGGCGCCGGGTCTGGCTGTTCCTGGCCATGGTCAGGCCTTTGTCGGTCGGTTCATTCGCGGGAGCATGGGCAGCCGGCTTGTCCCGCGCGTGAACCTTTCGTTAAGCGCAGATGACGGTAGCCTCCCCTTATCCTGTTTCGATGAATGATCCTTCGGTCTGCGCTTCGGTCACCCCGCCGGCACCGGGCGCCGATGCCCCGCTGTTCGTGGTTCTCAATGTCGCCTCCGGCCGCCACGACGCGGGGGATACGCAGCAGACGCTCGCCGGGCTGTTCGATGCGGCAGGGCGGCGACACCGCTTCCTGCTGATCAAGCATGCCGGCGACCTGCAGGGCAGGGCGAAGGAGGCGGTGCGACTCGCCTGCGAGCAGGGCGGCATCGTGGTCGCCGCAGGTGGCGACGGGACGATCAACGCTGTCGCCCAGCACGTGCTCGGCCATCCCTGCGCCTTCGGCGTGCTGCCACAGGGAACGTTCAACTACTTTGGCCGCGCGCACGGCATCTCCCAGGAGATCGAGGTCGCGGCCGCGACATTGCTGCGCGCACAGCCCAGGCCCGTGCAGGTGGGCCTGATCAATGATCGCGTGTTCCTGGTCAACGCCAGCCTCGGCCTGTACACGCAACTTCTGGAGGACCGCGAAGTGGCGAAGGCGCAGCTCGGCCGCAGCCGCCTGGTCGCGATGGGCGCCGGCCTGCTTACGCTGGTGCGCGAGCGCCGGCAGCTTCGCCTGACGTTGGAGATGGGCGGCGCGACACGCGATATCCGCACGCCAAGCTTGTTCGTCGGCAACAACCGCCTGCAGCTGGAGCGGCTCGGCTTGCCCGAGGCCGAGGCGCTCGAACAAGGCCAGCTCGCCGCGATCGTGGTCCGACCCATCGGCTCCCTGGCGATGCTTGGCCTTGCGCTGCGTGGTGCGCTGGGCCGGCTTGGCGAGGCAGAGAACGTGGTGAGCTTCCCGACCCACCGCCTGACCGTGCATCCGCACCGGCGCCACCTGATCAAGGTCGCGACCGACGGCGAGGTGACGCACATGCGCGCGCCGCTGGTGTTCCGGGTCGCGCCGCAGCCGCTGCTGCTGATGGCGCCGCGCGAGGACGACCGGGTGGAGATGAAATGAGCGTGCTGCTGCAGGTGTCGGATCCGCACTTTGGAACGGAGCAGCCCATGGTCGTCGAGGCGCTTGCCGCGTTCTCGGCGGAGCAGAAGCCCGACGTGCTGGTGGTTTCGGGCGACATCACGCAGCGTGCGCGCCCCCGGCAGTTCGCCGCCGCCCGGCGGTTCCTGGACCGGCTCGACATCGCGCAGACCCTGGTCACGCCGGGCAATCACGACATCCCGCTGGTCGATCTGTTCACACGCGCGTTCCGGCCCTACGCGCGTCATCGGCGCGCGTTCGGCGACGAACTCGAGCCGCTGCTCGATGCGCCCGGCCTGCTGGTCATCTGCGTGAACACGACGCGCCGATGGCGGCACATCGATGGACAGGTTTCCCGCGCGCAGATCGAGCGGGTCGGCACGCGCCTGCGCGCGGCGGCCCCCGATCAGCTGCGCGTGGTCGTCACCCACCAACCCGTCGATGTGCCGCACCGGCGCGACGAGCACGACCTGCTGCACGGACACGCGCGCGCCGCGCGGGCGTGGACCGAGGCCGGTGCCGACGTCTTCATGGGAGGTCACATCCATCTGCCGTACGTGCGGTCGCTGGGCGTCCGGTATCCCGATCTGCGCCGTCGCGCCTGGTGCGTGCAGGCGGGCACCGCCACGTCGTGGCGCCTGCGCCCGGATGCCCCCAATTCGGTGAACGTGCTGCGCTACGCGCGCCCCGGACGGCCGCTGGAATGCGTTGCCGAGCGCTGGGACTTCATCGCGGGCCGGGCCCGCTTCGAGCTGGCGGAGGTCTGGAATCTGGACCTGCAGCGCGAGGAGCCGGCGTGAGACCGCCGTGCCGCTGTTGAAGCCGCTGCAGGGACTGCGCAGGATCCGCCGATGCCATCACTCTCCCACCTGATCGCGCACCATCCGCTGGAGGTCTTCTTCGTCCTGGGCACGCTGGCCGTCGTCCTGGCCATGTCGATCTGGCTGCTCGTCCGCCGCATCCGCGAACCCTTCTGGCGCCTGCTGCAGGCGCTATGGCAAAAGGGATCTGCGCGCGGCGGCCCCATGGCGCGACTCCGCATGCCCGCCGCGTGGCAGGGCGGACCGCTGCTGCTGGACCTTGCGCTCGGCTTCGCCGTGGTGCTGACGGCCGTCGCGCTGTTCTTCGAGATGGCGGATGAGATCGGGCTCGACGAGGGCCTGGGCCGTTTCGACAACGAGCTCGCCACGGCGCTTGCCAGTTCCGTATCGCACCGCACGCTGGTGTTCTTCGCCGCCGTGACCCGGCTCGGCGATGCGTCCGTGCAGTGGGCGATCGGCATCGGGGTCGCGCTGCTACTGCTGCTTCGCCGTCGTCACTGGCTCACGGCAAGCTGGGTCGCGGCCGTCGCCGGGAACGGCATCCTGACCCACGTGCTCAAGGCCTTGTTCGAGCGCACGCGCCCGCTCCACGAGCATGGCCTGGCGCTGGCACACGGCTGGAGCTTCCCGAGCGGGCACGCCTCCGGGGCCGTGGTGATCTACGGCATGCTGGCCTTCCTGTGGATGCGCGCGGCGTCTCCCGCCTGGCACCTGCCGATCGCACTGTCGGCGATCGTGATCGCGCTACTCGTGGGCTACAGCCGCATCGTGCTGCAGGTGCACTACCTCAGCGACGTACTGGCCGGGCTCGTCTCGGGCGGCGCCTGGCTGCTGGTCTGCGTCACGGCGGCGCAGGTGGTGCGTGTGCACCACGAGCACCGCCGCGCGCAGCTCGCGTGATCAGCTGCGCTCGAATTCGAGCGCGCCTTCCCTGGCCTGCACGACGACGCGATCCCCCGCCGCGAATTGACCATCGAGCACCGAGCGGGCCAGCGGGTTTTCCACCAGTGCCTGGATCGCGCGCTTGAGCGGCCGCGCGCCGTACACGGGGTCATAACCGGCCTGCGCGAGCAGGTCGAGCGCCTCGTCGCTGAATTCCAGCGTGATGCTGCGTTCGGCGAGCCGATCCACCACGCGCTCGGCCTGCACGCGCGCGATGCTGCGGATCTGCGCTGAACCCAGCGGACTGAACACCACGGACTCGTCGATGCGATTGATGAACTCGGGCCGGAAGTGCGTGCCGACCACGCCCATCACCGCTTCCTTGATCGCGTCGTACTCCACGCGCGCCGCCTTGTCCTTGCCGAGCATGTCCTGGATCAGCTGCGAACCGAGATTCGAGGTCATGACGATCACGGCGTTGCGGAAATCCACGGTGCGGCCCTGGCCGTCGGTGAGGCGGCCATCGTCGAGCACCTGCAGCAGCACGTTGAAGACTTCCGGGTGCGCCTTCTCCACTTCGTCGAGCAGCACGACGGAATAGGGACGACGGCGCACCGATTCGGTGAGCTGGCCGCCCTCCTCGTAGCCGACGTAGCCCGGCGGCGCGCCGATCAGGCGGGCCACGCTGTGGCGCTCGCCGTACTCGGACATGTCGATGCGAACCATGGCCTCGTCGGTATCGAACAGGAAGGCGGCGAGCGCCTTGCACAGCTCGGTCTTGCCCACGCCAGTGGGGCCCAGGAACAGGAAGGAGCCGATCGGACGATTGGGGTCGGACAGGCCGGCGCGCGAGCGGCGGATGGCGTTGGACACCGCGGATACGGCCTCGTCCTGGCCGACCACGCGCTGGTGCAGCGCCTCTTCCATGCGCAGCAGCTTCTCGCGCTCGCCCTCCATGAGCTTGGCGACCGGGATGCCGGTCCAGCGCGCGACGATCTCGGCGATCTCCTCCTCGGTGACGCTCGTGCGCAGCAGCTTCTGCTGGCCCGGAGGAAGCTCCGCCTTCGGTGCATCGGTCGGCGCGGCGGCGAGCTGTCGCTCGAGCTCCGGAATCTTGCCGTACTGCAGTTCGGCCATGCGCGACAGGTCGCCCGCGCGGCGCGCGGCCTCCAGGTCGGCGCGTGCGCGCTCCAGTTCTTCCTTGACCGTGGCACTGCCGGCGACGCTGGCCTTCTCCGCCTTCCAGCGCTCTTCCAGATCGCTGTACTCGCGTTCCAGTTTTGCGATGTTCGCCTCAAGCTCCGCGAGCGAACGCTTCGCGCCCTCGTCGTCCTCCTTCTTCAGCGCCTCGCGCTCGATCTTGAACTGGATCAGGCGGCGTTCGAGACGGTCGAGCGCCTCGGGCTTGGAGTCGTTCTCGATGCGGATGCGCGCGGCCGCCTCGTCGATGAGGTCGATCGCCTTGTCCGGCAGGTTGCGGTCGGTGATGTAGCGGTGGCTGAGCTTGGCTGCGGCGATCAACGCGCCGTCGGTGATGTCGACGCCGCCGTGATGGACCTCGTAGCGCTCCTTGAGGCCGCGCAGGATGGCGATGGTGTCCTCCACGCTGGGCTCGCCGACGAACACCTTCTGGAAACGGCGCTCGAGCGCGGCGTCCTTCTCGATGTACTTGCGGTACTCGTCCAGCGTGGTCGCGCCGATGCAGTGCAGCTCGCCGCGCGCCAACGCCGGCTTGAGCATGTTGCCCGCATCCATGGCGCCCTCGGCCTTGCCGGCGCCGACCAGGGTATGGATCTCGTCGATGAACAGGATCACCTGTCCCTCGTTCTTGGCCAGATCGTTGAGCACGCCCTTGAGGCGCTCCTCGAATTCGCCGCGGTACTTGGCGCCGGCGATCAGCGAGCCGAGGTCGAGCGTGAGCAGGCGCTTGTTCTTGAGCGACTCGGGCACCTCGCCGTTGACGATGCGCTGGGCCAGTCCCTCGGCGATCGCGGTCTTGCCCACGCCGGGCTCGCCGATCAGGGCAGGGTTGTTCTTGGTGCGGCGCGACAGCACCTGGATGACGCGACGGATCTCCTCGTCACGGCCGATCACGGGATCGAGCTTGCTCTTGCGCGCGCGCTCGGTGAGATCGATGGTGTACTTCTCCAGCGCCTGGCGCTGGTCCTCGGCGCCGGCCGAGTCCATCTTCTGCCCGCCGCGGACGCGGTCGATGGCCTGTTCGAGCATCTGCTTGCGCGCACCGGCGGCACGCAGCGCCTCGCCGGCCGGGCCCTGGTCATCGGCCGCGGCCAGGGCGAACAGCTCGGAGGAGATGAACTGGTCGCCGCGCTGCTGGGCGAGCTTGTCGGTCAGGTTGAGCAGGCGGTTGAGATCCGCCGACACCTGGATGTCGCCGGTGGTCTTGCCCAGGCGCGGCAGCCGGTCCAGCGCCTGGTTCAACCGCGAGCGCAGCAGGTCGGCGTTGATGCCGGCGGCCTGGAACAGGGGGGCGAGAGTGCCGCCATCCTGGCTGAGCAGGGCGGACAGCACGTGCACCGGCTCGAGGTTTGCATGGTCACGTCCCAGGGCCAGGCTCTGCGCGTTCGCGAGGGCCTCCTGGAAGCGGCTGGTGAACTTGTCGGCACGCATTGGGAACTCCTGAATGGCTGCGGAAAACATAGGCGCGACATCGTGCAATTCAAGATGGTCCCATGCGAAAACCATGCGCAAGAGAGGGGTTGCCGGGCGTCGGCCGCGCCCGGTCGGGGCGGATATGGACTCTGATATTCTCGAAGCGACGCCACCAAACAAGTGATCTGGAGCATGTTTTCGATGCAAGTCACGCGTATGCGAAGCAAGCGTCTGGCGGACCGTCGGCTGATCGCCATGCTGATCGTGGCGATGTTCGCCCTGGCTGCTGCGGCAAGCATGGATGTGTTCGCGGCGTCGGCCGATGCGCCGGTCGGCTACCCGGTCGATCCCTCGGTCCCCAACGACCAGCCACCGGACGAGCTGCCGGTCGCGCCGCCGGTGCTGATGAACCAGGCCACCGTCACGCTCGCGCCGGGCGACTCGATCACGATGAGCGTGTTCGGGCGCCCCGAGCTGACCCTCACCGGATACGTGTCGGACGCCGGCATGATCGATGTACCGCTGGCCGGCAGCATCCCGGTGGCGGGACTGTCGCCGGCGCAGGCGGCGGAGCGCGTCGCGACCGCCTACCGCGAAGGCGAGTACCTGGTCGATCCGCAGGTCAACATCGTGCTCGCCGCCATTCGCAGCCAGCAGATCAGCGTGCTGGGCGAGGTGGAGCGCCCCGGTCGTTTCCCCATCGATACCCGCACCACGGTGCTCGATGCGCTGGCGCAGGCGGGCGGCATCGGGCCGCTTGGAGACGAGAAGGCCTTCATCCTTCGCCGCGGCGCCGACGGCGTCGACCGCTACGAGGTGGATCTTCGCGACCTGCTTTCGGCCGGCGCCGGCCAGGTGGTGCAGTTGCGCGCCGGCGACACCATCGTGGTGCCCAAGGCGCCGCTGTTCTACATCTATGGCGAGGTGCAGCGACCCAATGCCTATCCGCTGCGCGGGGGCATGACCGTGATCGAGGCGATCGCGGTGGCGGGTGGCCTGACGCCGCGCGGCTCGAGTCGCCGGATCGAGATCAAGCGCAACCTCAAGGACGGCGACACCCGGCGCTTCGACGCCGACATCGACAATGCGGTGCAGCCCGAGGATGTCATCAACGTCAAGGAGCGGATCTTCTGATGTCCTGCCCTGAAGATCCCTCGATGGATTCGCGATATGCGGGCGCCTGCCGGCTGGGCGCGATGTCGACGCCCGCACGGGCCGCGTCGATGAGGAGCGGGCTCGCCAGACGCCAAGAGGGACGGCGGATCCGCACGCGAACCGGCACGGCAGGACGCTAGATGGAACTCGACGACAGCCACCGTGCGGGGACGCTTCCGCGCGAGATCGTGGGATCGGCGCTGACGTTCCGGCAGCTCTGGACCATCCTGTGGGCGTACCGCATCGTGATCCTGGCGTTGCCGCTCGTGTTCGGGCTGGTCGCCGGCGTGGTGCTCAAGTTCGTCCTGCCGAAGGTGTACCAGGCCACCGCCACGCTGTTCGTCTCCTACAACATGGACGATCCGATCTCGGGCGGCGACTTCTCGCAGATCACCGCGCTGAGCTACATGGCGACGCAGGCGGAATTCATCGAGAGCTCGACCACGCTGCTGCCGGTGGTGGACAAGCTCGGGCTGACCAAGCGGCCGGAATTCGTGGAAGGGTACAGCGGCGACGGGTCGCCCGAGAGCCTGCGTCGCTTTGCGGCGAAGCGCCTGGGCGCCCGACTGAAGGTGGTGGCGGGGCAGACCAGCCGCTTCATCTACGTCTCGGCCGATGACAAGGATCCGACGATGGCGGCCACGCTGGCCAACGCGGTGGCGGATTCCTATCTCGAACAGCAGCTGCGTCAATTCATGGATCCGGCCAAGGAGCGCATCGAGCGCTACAGCGCGCAGCTGGAGACGCTGCGGATGAATGTCGACGCCGCCCAGGCCAAGATCACCGCGTTCCGCCAGCGTACCGGCCTGATCAACCTGACCGACAAGACCGACCTGGATTCGGTCCGGCTGATGGACCTGGACAAGCGGCTGACCGAGGCGACCGCCACACGCCAGCTTGCCGAGCTGCGGCTGTCGCGGGTCGAGCAGGGCGACGTGGCGATCCTGGCCTCGCCGCTGGTCCAGAACCTGAAGAACCAGCTGCAGCGCAAGGAGGCGGACCTCTCCGAGCTGAGCAGCACGCTGGGGCCACGGCATCCGCAGATCGTCTCGCTGACCGGTGAACTCGAGCAGTTGCGCGCCCAGCTGAACCGCGAGATCGGCGTGCACACGGAAAGCGCCCGTGCCGAGGTCGACTCCGCCCGCGCGGTCGAGGCCAAGCTGCGCAGCGAGCTCGAACAGCAGCGCGAGAACACGATGCTGACGCGGTCGCACCAGGACGAGAGTTCCGCCCTGCTGCAGGAGCTGCAGTCGGCGACCAAGGTGTACCAGAGCGCCCTGGATGCCTTCGAGCAGGCACAGCTGGGAACGCAGATGGCCGCCAGCAACGTCAACATCGCCAGTCGTGCGTCGCCGCCCTCGGAGGCCAAGGGCAACCGCCTCAACCAGGTCCTCACGGCGATGGCCCTGGGCCTGCTGCTGGCGGCCGGCGGATCGCTCCTGGTCGAGCTGATGAATCGCCGCGTGCGCTGCCGCGAGGATCTGGAGAATGACCTGGGCGTGCCGGTGCTCATCGAGCTGCGAGGCTAGGGAACGGCAATGACGCTTCTTCCTGGTCCACACGAGCGCATCAGGATCCGCCGCGAGCCGGATCTGGACGACCCGGAACGCCTGTCGCAGATCCTGGCCCGTCGCAGCGGCCTGACCGAAGCCGACCTCAAACGCATCGGCGCGGTCCAGGGGCAGCTCGGGCTGGGCTTCATCGAGGCTGCGATGCGACTTGGCCTGGTCACCCAGACCGACGTGGACGCCGTGCTCGCCGGCCACCATGCCGAGGAAGAGGTGCACAACGCGATCGCGCGGCCCGCCTCCTCGCTGACCAGCGCGCACGATCCCTTCGATCCGCACAGCGAGAACATCCGCGCGTTGAGAACCGAGCTCCTGATCCGCGCACCGGCCGAGAAGTCGAATGTCCTGGCGGTCACGAGTGCGGGACGCGGCGAAGGTCGTTCGCGGCTGGCTGCCGAGCTGGCCATCACCTTCGCGCAGCTGGGCCAGGCCACGCTGCTCGTGGACTGCGACCTGCGCCGATCCACGCAGCACGATCTGTTCGGCGCCGACAACAGCCAGGGACTGGCGCAGGCGCTGGTGGAGGGGCGGGCGCCGAAGGTGCAGCCCGTCGTCGGATTGCACAGTCTTTCGCTGTTGACGGCCGGGCCACGCGTCGCCACTCCGCTCGAAATCCTCTCGGATCCGATGTTCGGCGAGATGCTCAGCGGATGGAAACGCCGTTACCGGCACATCATCCTGGATACGCCGGCCGTCTCGGAATTCTCGGACGGACTGGCGGTCGCAACGCACGCCGGCCGCGTGCTGTTCGTTGCGCGCGCACACAGCAGCAGCCTGTCCGACGCACGGGACGCGGTGCGGCGCATGCAGTCGACCCACGCCACCGTCGTCGGCGCGGTGCTCAACAATTTCTGAGCGAACGCCGGATCAGTCGAGCAAGGGCCAGCTGCGGTCGCGCTCGGTGACATCGCGCGGCGGCAGCGGCCACTCGATCCCGAGTCGCGGGTCGTCGAAGCGGACGCCCTTCTCGGTTCCCGCCACGTAGTACTCGTCGGTCATGTACAGGAACTCGGTGTCGTCCTCGAGCGCCTGGTAGCCGTGCGCCACGCCGCCGGGCACGAACAACGAGCGGCGGTTGTGCGGGTCGAGTCGCGCGCTGTAGGTCGCGCGGTAGGTCGGCGAATCCGGGCGCATGTCGATCAGTCCGTCGAGGACGGCGCCGGCGATGCAGCGCACCAGCTTGGCCTCGCGCGCCGGATCGGTCTGGTAGTGCAGGCCGCGCACCAGGCCGGCCTTGAGCGTGCGCGCAAGATTGCACTGGACGATGTCGAGCGACAGGCCCTGTGCCGCCAGCTCGCGCCTGCAGAAGGCGCGGGCGAACGAGCCGCGCTCGTCCGTCCGCGGTTCGAGCTCGATCAGGAAGGCGCCGGCGATGGGGGTCGGAATGAAGATCATGCGATGGGCTCCCCGGCGCGATGCGTGGATCAGGCGGTCGGCTTGATGGCCATGAAGCGCTCGATGTCGTCGAGCGTCACGCGGCGCATGTCCTCGCCAGCCTGGTATCGGCGTGTCCACTCCACGATCCACTGCAGCGTGGTGCGCAGATCGAGCTTGGGCCGCCAGCCCAGGTGGGCACGCGCCTTGGACGCGTCGAGCTTCAGGAAGGTGCATTCCGGTGGCCCCGGATCCGGATCGCGCTGCCACTGGAAGTCCACCTTCCAGAGGTCGTAGAGCTCCTCGATGATCCATCCGACGGTGCGCTCGCTCTCTTCGGTCGGACCGAAGTTCCAGCCGCTGGAGTATGTGTGGCCATCCGTGCACAAACGCTCCGCGAGCATCAGGTAGCCATGCAGCGGCTCCAGGACGTGCTGCCACGGTCGCGTCGCCTGCGGGTTGCGGATGGTAACCGGCTGGCCTTGTTCAAAGGCGCGA
>CAMLNE010000089.1 GCA_946481265.1 uncultured Panacagrimonas sp.
ATTTCTTATCGGCTTGGGGCGCCAGCCACCAGGTAAATCAGAGAATCCCTAGGGGAGCGGCCGGCCGGCAGCGGTCGCCACATGACCGAAAAGATGCGCGGGCGGCGCAGGCCGCGCGCAGGCATCGGCCGCGGTGCCGGGGCCGTCCAGCGGCGTGAACCGGCGTTCCGATGGTGGGGGCCTGCGCCGGAGGCGGAGCGGGGGGCAGCGATGGATGGACCGCGCCGCCGGTCCGGCTGCCGCAGTGGCCGGCTTTGGGATCTGGCTTCTTCAGCAACGATTCGAGATACGCGCTTCTACAATGCGGCGGTATCGGGCCATGCCCTTCGAGCCACCGCATGAGTCTCCTGACGCCGTACGAAACCCAGCAACTGGAACTGATCCGCGACTGGCAGGCGGAATCGCCTGGCTGGGGCACGCGCCTGCTGGCCAAGCCGGGCAGCAAGATCGCGGGTGCGGTGCAGACCCTGGTGCCGGTGGAGGCCCTGCGCGCCGCGCTGGATGGCGTCAACCGCGTGGCCGGGAAGTTCTCGGACGAACGCTCCATCCTCGAACGTGCCGGCGTCGCGTCCCTCGCGGATCTGCGCAGCGTTCAGCTGGAGACCTGCGACCGCCTGATGCGCACCGAACAGCGCCGCGCCATGGCGATGGCCGGTGTCGGCGGCGCGGCGCTCGGCATTGCCGGTGCGGCGGGCATGGTGGTCGACGTGCCGGCGCTGATCGGGTTGGCATTGCGCACGATCCACCGCGTCGGCCTTTGCTACGGCGAGGACCTGCGCCAGCATCGACGCCTGGCGATCGGGGTATTCGCGCTGGCCTCCGCCAACAGCCTGGAGGAGAAGCGGGAGGCGGTCGCGGCGCTGCAGCACTTCGAGCCGCATTCGCTCGACGAGGCTGCCTGGCGAGACGGCGTGGAGCGCGCGGCCGAACGCGAGTTCGCCAAGGAGGCCGCGGTTTTTTCCATGAACAACCTCGCGTCGAAGCTCGGCATCAACCTGGGCAAGCGCAAGGCTGCCGGCGTGGTTCCGCTGCTCGGTGCGCTGGTCGGCGGTTCGGTCAATGCCTGGTACCTGTACGACACCGCGCAGGTATCGCGTTACGTGTTCCAGGAGCGCTGGCTGGCGCAGAAGCATTCACCCGAGCGGCTGCGCATCGGCGGCTCCCCGCAGGGCAGACCCGCTCCGGCGGCGCGGCGCCGGTTGAAATGACACGGCCAGGTGCCTGCACGCCGAGCCCGTGATCCTGGCGCCGGACCGGCCGCCGCTCCTTGCGCCCCGGCCGGCAGATGCCACTCACGCATCCAGCGGCCTTTCCCCCTGTCGAAATCGGTTGCAGCGCAACACCGCGTGCGCTTGACCGGTGCTGGTTTCGGTCGCATCGGGGCGCCGAGTCGAAGACGGTCGCGCGACGATCGGCACGAACAAGGCGGCGAGATCATGTCGAGGGTCGAGGGTCGAGGGTCGAGGGTCGAGGGTCGAGGGTCGAGGGTCGAGGGTCGCCTGGGGCTGCACATGTCCGGGTTGGGACCGGACGCCCTCCACGCGCTGATCGGTGAGCGGCCCAGACGCCGGGATGCCGGTCGGGCCGCGGAGCGCGCGCGGAGCCGGTGTGGACCACCGCTGGTCCTTCCGCCCGGCATCCAGCGCCACTGGTCGGTCGTCGCGCTCGACGTCCGGGCAGGCCGCGGTATGAATCGCGCCACGCGTCGGGCGCATCGCCCGGCACGGGGTCTGACGGGCCCACCCTTCCATATCCACGGCGACCGACGAGGCCGCAAAGGCATACAGACATGGGCATCCTGGTTCCGGCGGTGATCGCTTTGACGATGGTGGGGCTCTTCGCCGCGGCCTGGCTGCGCTATCGCAATCCTGTGCGCCAGCTGCACGGAAAGACCCGCGTCGCGCCAAGGCTCTGAACGGGGCCGGCCCCCGCCGGAAGCTTCCGGCCGCGTCCACGTGCGTCGGAGCGGCACCCGCCCGGCAGCGCTGCTTGCGCCGGCACGGGCGCGGGCCTACACTTCGCGCCCTTTTTTGCGGCTGCGGGCTTCGACATGAAAGACGGCATCCACCCCAACTACGACTACGTTGTCTTCAAGGACAATGCGGCCGGGCACACCTTCCGGATCCGTTCCACGCTGACCAGCAGGGACAAGATCAAGTGGGAGGATGGTCAGGAATATCCCCTGATCAACTTGGACACGTCCTCGCACTCGCATCCGTTCTACACCGGCAAGCAGCGCGTGGTGGAGGTCGGTGGTCGCGTCGACAAGTTCAAGAAGCGTTTCGGAACGGCCAAGGCCTGATTCCGTCGCACCGGATCGAAAAAGGCCGCGCAGCGTCGCGGCCTTTTTCGTTTCCGCGCACCCGCATGCGGGTGCGCGCCACCCCATGGATTGCAACGCACGCGCGACCGGGTGATGTCGTGCAGGTGTGCCCGCGCTGGCGGGCGGGCCGGGAAAATCGCTAAGCTTGCTGTCTGCCGTCACCGTTTTTCCCGAGTAGCGGGATGCGGTTCACGGAATCCGGTGGTTTTTCCGACACCGCCCACGCATCGATGCCCAGGCGGAGCCGCTCGCGGATGGTTCGCGCGAACCGGCTGCCGGCGATGTCTACGAGATCCACGAAGCATTCACGGAGTCAGCGGATGAGCAGCGCCACTTACAGCCTCGTCAACAACCAGACGGGCGAGAAGATCGATCTCCCCGAAGTGAAGGGAACCCTGGGCCCCCTCGGCCTGGATGTGGGCAAGGTGTACGACAAGCTCGGCGCCTTCACCTACGACCCGGGATTCACCTCGACCTGTTCGACCCGGTCGGCCATCACCTACATCGATGGCGACGAGGGCGTCCTGCTGTATCGCGGCTACCCGGTCGCGCAACTCGCGGAGCACTGCAACTTCATCGAAGTTGCCTACCTCATCCTCAACGGCGAACTGCCGAACAAGTCCCAGCTGGACGATTTCGACGCCAGCATCCGCAAGCACACGATGATCAACGAGGCCCTGAAGAATCTCTTCAGCGGCTTCAACTACGACGCGCATCCGATGGCCATGCTCACCGGCGTGGTCGGCTCGCTGTCGGCGTTCTACCACGACACCACCAACAACAAGGATCCGCGTCATCGCGAGATCTTCGCGCACCGCATGATCGCGAAGATCCCGACGATCGCGGCCGCGGCCTACAAGAAGTACTACGGCCAGCCGTTCATGTATCCGCAGAACAAGCTCGACTACAGCTCGAACCTGCTGCACATGATGTTCGCCGTGCCGGCCGAGCCCTACGAGGTCAACCCGGTCGCCGCCAAGGCGCTCGACATCCTGTTCATCCTGCACGCCGACCACGAGCAGAACGCCAGCACTTCGACGGTGCGCCTGGCGGGTTCCACGGGCACCAATCCCTATGCGGCGATTGCCTCCGGCATCGCGGCGCTGTGGGGCCCGTCGCACGGTGGTGCCAACGAAGCCGTCCTCAAGATGCTCGAGGAAATCGGCGACGTGAAGAACGTCCAGGGCTTCATGGACAAGGTCAAGGACAAGAATTCCGGTGTGCGCCTGATGGGCTTCGGCCATCGCGTGTACAAGAACTTCGATCCGCGCGCGACGATCATCCGCGAGCAGTGCCACAAGGTTCTCAAGGCGCTCAACGTGAGCGACCCGCAGCTCGAACTGGCCATGAAGCTGGAGGAGATCGCGCTCAACGACGACTACTTCAAGGCACGCAAGCTCTACCCGAACGTCGATTTCTACTCGGGCATCATCTACAAGGCGCTCGGTATCCCGGTGAACATGTTCACCCCGATGTTCGCGGTGGCGCGTACGGTGGGCTGGGTGGCGCACTGGATCGAGATGATTTCCGACCCGACCATGCGCATCGGCCGTCCGCGCCAGGTCTACACCGGTGCCGATACGCGTGATGTGAAGGCCATCTCGACGCGCTGATTCCTTTCAGCCTCGAGGCGCAACGAAGAAGCCCCGCCGACGCGGGGCTTCTTCGTTATCGGGGCATCCGTTCTCAGACGGAGGACTCGACCAGCGCGCGCAGCTGCTCGGCATCCAGGCGGCGCGCCGGTTTGCCGTCGACCTGCGACAGCGGCGGGTGCCGGATGCTGCCCGGGTCGAAAACGGCGATATCGACGCCGACGTGGCCGGCCTCGAAGCGCAGCAGGGGAACGCGCATTTCGCGACCATCTGCCAGCCGGTAGCGCCGCTCGTCCTGCTCGAAGGGAATCTGCCGATCGTGCAGCAGCATCTCGACGGCCTCGGCATGGTCGGCGATCAGGTGCAGCTGCACCCGGTGGCCGTCGCCGATCGCGCCGCTGACCGCGCTACCGGCCAGTCGCGGCTCGTAGGCCGTGAGCAGGCGCATCGCGCGCAGCGCAGTGATGCGCATGTCGCGCAGGTGTTCGCGATAGGCCTGCCCCCCGAACAGGTTCTGCCGTTCAAGGACGGCCGCCTCGATCAGGCGGTTGTCCGGCAGCGAGGCGCCGCGGCGCTGGCCAAGGCGCTCGGCGGCCTTCTGTCGCGCCATCCGGTAGTCCGCATAGCCTTCGTCGCAGATCAGGCGTGCGGCTTCCTCTATGAATTCGGCGGTGGTGGCGGGGCTGCGGCGGGACATGACGCTCCGGTCTGCTCAGAACAGTTCCTCGATGGGCACCGCCTGGTCATAGCCGCTCTGGCCGCCGGAGCCGGGCACATGATCGTCCTGGACCACCTCGATGATGGCGTTGGGGTCGCCCCCGGCGGCCAGCATCCCGGTCTCGCGGTCGATCCGAACGTCGACCAGGCCCGGCGGGCGTGGCCGTTTCGTTTCGGGCGTGCCCTCGAGTGCCGCGCGCATGAAGTCCATCCACATCGGCAACGCGGCACGGCCGCCGACCTCGCCGCGGCCGAGCGGCGCGGGTTGGTCGAAACCGACCCAGACCACCGACACGAGCTCGCCATTGAAGCCGCTGAACCAGGCGTCGGTTTCGTCGTTGGTGGTGCCGGTCTTGCCGGCGATGTCGGCGCGTCCGAGCTTGCGTGCCTGCGCCGCGGTGCCGCGCACGGTGACCTCGCGCAGCACGTCGTCCACCAGCCAGGCGACGCGCGGATCGATCACGCGAGGGGCGTGCGGCGGGCCGGTCGGCCCGGTGCCGGCCGCGGGTTCCTCGCAGTCGGTGCAGACCGTGGCCGGCTGTGCCTGGTACACGACTTGGTCCTCGACATCACGGATCGTTTCGATCACGTACGGCTTGACGCGGTACCCGCCGTTGGCGAGCACGGCATAGGCGGTGGCCATTTCCATCGGGCTGAAGGACCCGGTGCCCAGGGCCATCGACAGGTCGCGCGGAATGCGTTCCTTGGCCAGGCCGAAGCGCGCGATGTAGTTGCGCGCTGTATCGAGCCCGACCTGCTGCAGGAGCCGGATGGTGACCAGGTTGCGGGAGTGCACCAGGGCCTCGCGCAGCCGCATCGGGCCCTTGAAGTCACCGTCGTAGTTCTCCGGACGCCAGGCCCCCTCGATCTCCGAATCACGGTAGACGATGGGTGCATCGAGCAGCACCGAGGCCGGCGTGAAGCCGCGATCGAAGGCCGCGGCGTAGACAAAGGGCTTGAAGCCGCTGCCCGGCTGGCGTCGCGCCTGGGTGGCACGGTTGTACTTGTTGAGCAGGAAGTCATAGCCGCCGACCACCGCCTCGATGGCGCCGGTGCGAGGATCGATCGCGGACAGCGCGCCCTGCACCTCGGGGATCTGCGCGAGCCGCCAGCGATCGTTCACCAGGCGCACGCGCACGATGTCGCCCGGATGCAGCGCCGTGCGGCCGGACAGGCGCGCCCACTTGAAGTCGTCCGCAGCCAGTTCGGCCAGGCGCAGCCCCTGCATCAGCACGGTCAGCTGTCCCGGACGGAAGCTGACGACGGCGGCAGGACGCAGCCCGGCAACCTGTGGTCGCTGCCCCAGGATCTCCTCGATCGCCTCGCGCTTCTCGCCACTTTCGCTGAGCAGGTCGGGCGGCAGCCGTGCTTCGGGGCCCCGCCATCCATGCCGCTCGTCATACGCCAGCAGGGCGGAACGAAGCGCCGAATTGGCAGCCTCCTGGCGGTCCGAACGGATGGTCGCCGTCACCCGGTAGCCGGAGATGTACGCGTCCTCCCCATAGCGCTCCACGATCTCGGCGCGAACCATTTCGGCGACGAAATGCGCATCGGACTCGACCTGGGGCGGCGCCAGGCTTACCAGCACCGGCTCGGCCAGCGCGGCCTGGAAGTCCAGTTCCGAGATCTTGTTGAGATGGCGCAGCCGGCGCAGGACGTAGTCCCGCCGCGCCTTCGCGCGTTCCGGCGCGGTCACCGGGTTGTCGCGGGAAGGCGCCTTGGGCAGACCGGCGAGCAGGGCGGTCTGCGCCCAACTCAGCTCGGCGGGTTCGCGTCCGAAGTAGACGCGGCTGGCCGCGCCCACGCCATAGGCGCGCTGCCCGAGGAAGATCTTGTTGAGGTAGATCTGCAGGATCTCCTCCTTGCGCATCTCGCGCTCGATGCGAAGTGCCAGCAGGATCTCGCGGATCTTTCGCTCGTAACTACGCTCCGAACTGAGGAAGATGTTGCGCGCCAGCTGCATCGTGATCGTGCTGCCGCCCTGGCTTTTCTCGCCGGTGACGAGCAGCTTGAACGCCGCGCGCATCAGCCCCTGCCAGTCCACCCCCGGGTGTTCGAAGAAGCGGTCGTCCTCGGCCGCCAGAAACGCGTCGATCATGCGAGGGGGGATGTCGGCGTATGCCAGCGGGGCGCGCCGTTCCGCGCCGAAGGCGCCGATCAGCTTGCCGTCGCGCGTGTAAACGCGCAGCGGTACCTGTAGCTTGAGTTCGCGCAGCGAGGCGACGGAGGGTAAGGTCGGCTCGTAGTACCAGCGCGCGCCATGGAACAGGATGAAGGGCGACGCTGCGGCGAGCATCAGCAGGCCGCCGAGAATGGACAGTGAGATGACGAGTGGTCGGGACACGTCTGGCGCTTGGGAACGATGCGGCAAGGCCCGGAACGACGTCCCGGCTTATGAAGCAACATCAGATAGTTGTTGCCACAACTTGTTGTTGCTTGGGAAAACGTCTGGGGTATATTACGGACCATTGGGGACGGAGTCATTCGGCCTCTGGGGAATAAAAATTTGGGGCCGCGCGAGCGGATAAGAGGCGCAATGTCGATCATGCAAGCGCTGTTCGGCGGAGGGAGCCAGGAACTGGTCGGTCTCGACATCAGTTCCAGCGCCGTCAAACTGCTGGAGCTTTCCCGCCGGGGCGACCGTTTCCACGTGGAAACCTACGCCGTGGAGCCGCTGCCGCCGAACGCGGTCAGCGAAAAACAGATCGTGGACGCCAAGCTCGTCGCGGAGTCGATCCACCGTGCCGTCAGCCGGGCGGGGACCCGCACCAAGAACGCGGCGCTGGCGGTCGCCGGTGCCTCGGTGATCACCAAGATCGTGCAGATGTCCTCCTCGCTCTCCGAGCACGACATGGAGGAGCAGATCAAGGCGCAGGCCGATCAGTACATCCCGTATCCGATCGAGGAAGTGAACCTCGATTTCCAGGTCATCGGGGCCAGCGAGAAGGGGGCGGGCAATTCGGACGTGCTGCTTGCGGCCTGCCGCAAGGAGCAGGTCGAGAGCCGCTGCGCGGCCGCTGAGATGGCCGGCCTGACCCCCAAGGTGGTGGACATCGAGGCATATGCGCTGGAGAACGCGTGCCTGTTCCTGCGCCACCAGATGCCGTCCAAGGGCGTCAAGAAAACCGTGGCGGTCGTCGATGTCGGCGCAAATGCGACCTCCCTGCTCGTTCTGCACGACCTGCAGACCATCTACACGCGGGACCAGACGTTCGGCGGCAAGCAGCTCACCGAAGAGATCATGCGGCAGTACGGGATGAGCTTCGAAGAGGCGGGCAAGGCCAAGAAGTTCGGCAACCTGCCGGAGAGCTACGAGAACGAAGTCCTGCCGGGCTTCGTCGCGGACATGGGGCAGCAGATCGATCGCTCGCTGCAGTTCTTCTTCGCGGCCTCGGGCAAGCACAGCAACATCGACCAGGTGATCCTCGCTGGCGGCTGTGCCCACATCCCCAATGTGGACGTGTTGATCCAGGAACGCCTGCGCATTCCCACCGTCATTGCGCGACCGTTCGCGGCGATGAGTGTCTCTGCGAAGGCTCGACCTTCGGTTCTGGCCAAGGACGAGGCGTCCATGCTGATCGCCGCGGGCCTGGCCTACCGCGCGTTCGATGCCGAGTCCTGAGCCATGACCAAAATCAACCTGCTGGACTGGCGCGCTCAGAAGCGCGAGCAGCGCAAGCAGCGCTTCTACGCGATGATGGGCGTGGCGGTGGTGGTGGCCGTGGCGGTCTTCGGCGTCGGCTACCTGATGATGAGCAACGCCATCGATCTGCAGAATGACCGCAACGGTTACCTCAAGCAGCAGATCGCCGACGTCGACCAGAAGATCAAGGAGATCCAGGAACTCGAGAAGGTCAAGAACAACCTGCTTGCGCGCATGCGCGTGATCGAGGAGTTGCAGGCATCGCGCAGCGCGACGGTGCATTTCTTCGACGAGCTGGTGAATACCCTGCCGGACGGCGTGACGCTGACCTCGATCAAGCAGAGCGGCGCGCGGGTGACCGTCGAGGGCGCGGCGGAGTCCAACGGCCGCGTCTCCACTTACATGAAGAACCTGGAGGCCTCTGCGTGGTTCAACGACCCGAAGCTGGTCGTTATCAAGACCAGTGACACGGGCAGCCAGCGGCGCAGCGACTTCACGCTGCAGGTCACCAATCTGACCAAGGCTGACAGCGGCATGCAGATGGGCGAGGGGGAGATCGTGGAATGAACTTCCAGGACGCGATCAACGACCTGCAGACCCTCGATGTCCAGCGCCCCGGGACCTGGCCGGACTGGGTCCATGTCGCCACGGCGATTCTCGCGGGCGTCCTGCTGGTCGCCGCGGCTGCCTATTTCAAGCTGCTTCCCATGCGCGAGGAACTGGCCACGGCGCGAGCTCAGGAGACCGCGCTGTTCGACGAGTTCGAGCGCAAGCAGAAGAAGGTGGTGGCGCTGGATGCCTACAAGGCCCAGTTGCAGGACATGGAGCGCAGCTTCGGCGCCATGCTCAAGCAGCTTCCGAGCCGCAGCGAAGTGGCGAACCTGCTCAACGACATCTCGCAGACGCGCGTGGCCAGCAGCCTCGAGGAAGAACTGTTCCAGCCGCAGCCCGAGCAGCCGAAGGATTTCTACGCCGAGATCCCCAACAAGATCATCGTGACGGGCGACTACCACGAGATGGGCAGCTTCGTCAGCGGGGTCGCAGCGCTGCCGCGCATCGTCACCATTGACGAGGTCGAGATCAGGGCGGAAAAGGGCCAGGGCGGCGGCCGCAACCTGGCCGCGCTCTCGCCAGAGAGCCTGCGCATGACCGCCATCGCCAAGACCTACCGATACTTGGATGAGGACGAACTGGCGGCTGCCGAGGCCAGCAAGAAAGCCGAGCAGCGCGCCGGGGGTGGCCGATGAGGCACCTCGTTCGCGGACTCCCCTTGTTCGTCGCGGCGGTGCTGATGGCCGGTTGCGGCAGCGGCATGGACGACCTGGAACAGCGCGTGGGGGAGGTCAAGGCGCGCAAGTCGCAGCAGATCGAGCCGGTACCGCAGATCAAGCAGTTCGAGGCATTCGCCTATGTGCCGGGTGACCGACGCGACCCGTTCCAGCAGGCGCGCCTCGATCCTGGCGAGTCATCTGCTTCGGGACCTCGACCCGACCTGAACCGGAGCCGGGAGCCGCTCGAGGAGTTCCCGCTTGACGCGCTGCGCATGCAGGGGGTGATCGAGACGACCAAGGCGGTCTACGCACTGGTGAAGGCGCCTGACGGCGTGATCCACCGGGTGTCGGTGGGCAATCACATGGGTCAGAACTACGGCCAGATCCAGGCCATCGAAGAATCCGAAATCACACTGGCGGAAATCGTCCCTGACGGTTTCGGCGGCTGGATTTCGCGACCGGCCGCCTTGGCCCTCGCGGAATAGGTTTAAAGGGAGCGAGCAATCCATGAAGAACCATCCCCCAGTCGCAAGTTTCGCCGGCCGCGCTCGCGCGACCTGGCGTGCGACCCTCTGTGGACTGGCCGCGCTGGTCGGGCTTGCCCTGGCCGCTCCGACGGCGGTCGCACAGTCGGACCGGGCCCTGCAATCGATCGATGCCGTCGCGCTGGATGGGGAGCGCCTGCTGTTGACCCTGACGCTGTCCGCGCCGGCTCCTGAGCCCGTGGTCTTTACCGTCGACCAGCCCGCGCGGTTGTCGCTGGACCTGCCCGATACCCGCCTGGCGGTCGCGGAGCGCTACAAGAAGCTCAACATCGGCGTGGCCCGCGCGGTCGCGGCCGCCCAAGCCGAAGGGCGTACGCGACTGGTGCTGGAACTCAGCCAGCTCACCACGCACGCGATCCGCATCGATGGCAACCGCGTGTACCTGACGCTGGACGGCCCGGCCGGCGGCGGGCCGGCCTATGTGCCACCCACGGCGGCAGATCCGCAGCAGACGCGGCCGAGCATCAGCGGAGTGGATTTCCGCCGCGGAGACAAGGGCGAGGGCCGCGTCGTGATCACGCTGACCGATCCGGCGACGCCGGTGGATGTGGTCGAGCAGGGCGGCAAGGTGATCGCGCGCTTCAAGAACACCGATGTGGCGGAGGCGCTGGTGCGTCGCCTCGACGTGCTCGATTTCGCCACGCCCGTGAAGTTCGTCGATGCCACCCGTGTCGGCATCAATGCCGAGGTCAGCGTCACGCCCGTGGCGGGTGGTGACTTCGAGCGGGTGGCCTACCAGTCCGGAAATCTGTTCACCATCGAGTTGCAGCCGCTGTCGCAGGAGAAGCTGGACGAGCGCAAGCTGCGCGAGCCCGAATACACCGGCGAGAAGATCTCGCTGTCGTTCCAGAGCGTGGACATCCGGTCGCTGCTTCAGATCATCGCTGACGTGGCCGGCACCAACATGGTGGTCTCCGATGCGGTGACGGGCGATATCGCCATTCGCCTGCAGAACGTGCCCTGGGACCAGGCGCTGGACATCATCCTGCGCACCAAGGGACTGGGCATGCGCCAGCAGGGCAACGTGATGCTGGTGGCGCCGCTGACCGAACTTGCGGAACGCGACAAGATCGAGCTGGAGGCGCAGAAGCAGCGCACCGAGCTGTCGCCGCTGCGGACCGAGCTGATCCAGGTGAACTACGCCAAGGCGGCGGACATCGCGGCCCTGCTCAAGGCCGGGGAAGACACGATCATGTCCGAGCGCGGCCGCGTGAACGTCGACGAGCGCACCAATTCACTGCTGGTGCTGGAGACGCGTGAAGTCATCTCCGAAATCCGCTCGCTGATTGCACAGCTGGACATCCCGGTGAAGCAGGTTCTCATCGAATCCCGCATCGTCATCGCCAACAACGACTTCTCCAAGGAACTCGGCGCACGCTTCGGCGTCAGCCACGTCAACAGCCTGAACAATTCGAGTCTCGGCCTGGCGGGGACCTCGGAAGGCGCCAGGACGGCGCTCGGTGGGGTGGTCCCCAGCCTCGCCGGTGGCGGGCTGAATTTCGATCTGCCCGCTGCGACCAACGCCGGCCGCATCGGCCTTGCGATCCTCGGCTCGGATTACGCGGTTGATCTCGAACTGTCTGCGCTGCAGGCCGAAGGTCGTGGCGAGGTGATTTCCAGCCCGCGTGTGCTGACAGCAAATGCGAAGCAGGCCTCGATCGAGCAGGGCGTGGAAATCCCCTACCAGCAGTCCTCGTCCAGTGGCGCGACCAACATCCAGTTCAAGAAGGCGGTGCTGGCGCTGACGGTCACGCCGCAGATCACGCCCGACAACCGCGTGATCATGGATCTGAACGTCACCCAGGATAACGTTGGCGACATCGTGCCCACGGGTGACGGTGGCACCGCCCCGGCGATCAATACGCGTGAGGTCAACACCCAGGCGCTGGTCGACAACGGTGCGACGGTCGTCCTCGGCGGCATCTTCGTGCAGGAGAACCGGAACGACGTCAGCAAGGTCCCCTTCCTTGGCGATGTTCCGATTCTCGGTGCCCTGTTCCGCAACCGGCTGACGGTGGCGAACAAGGACGAACTGCTGATCTTCGTGACGCCGAAGATCCTGCAGGAAGGGCTGGCGGTCCGCTGAAGCACGGCCGTCGGCTGCACCGCAGCCGACGGCCCGCTGCCCCCGTGTCGTTATAATCGCCGCCCGGCGGGCGCCAGCCTGGTCTGACCTCGCCGCTTCGGGTAGGGCTCTTTAGGCGGGCGTTCGTGCTGTGGCGTTCGCTCCACGACTTTTGGCGAGCGAAATTGCGCGGCAACATCTTCCTGGTCGGTCCCATGGGCGCGGGCAAGTCCACCGTCGGCAAGCGGCTGGCCGAAGTCCGTGGCATGGAGTTCGTCGACAGCGACATCGAGATCGAGGCGCGCACCGGCGTCGACATCGCCTACATCTTCGAGAAGGAAGGCGAAGAGGGCTTCCGCCGACGAGAACACGCGGTCATCCGTGACCTCACCCAGCGCAGCGGCATCGTGCTGGCAACCGGCGGCGGCGCGATTCTCGACCATGAGAATCGGCAATGGCTGTCCGCGCGCGGCTTCGTGGTCTACCTGCATGCAAGCCTCGAGCAGCAGGTCAGCCGCAC
>CAMLNE010000090.1 GCA_946481265.1 uncultured Panacagrimonas sp.
CCCCGTCGGCCCAGGCCATGACCCGGTGATCCATCATCGCGAACCACAGCGGCGGCAGCAGGGCGATGATGAACATCAGCGGATACCCGCTCGGGAATTCCGGCAGGCGGTCGAAGGCGCGCAGGCTCTGGTAGCGGCGCGTGGGGTTGGCGTGATGATCCGAATGACGCTGCAGGTTGAACAGGATCAGGTTCGACATCACGTGGTTCGAGTTCCACGAGTGATGCGGCTGGCAGGGTTCGTAGCGCCCGTTCGCAAGCCGCTGGCGCAGCAGGCCGTAGTGCTCGATGTAGTTGGCGCTGCTGAGAATGCCGAACCAGCCCCAGAAGGCCTGGATGAACAGGAACGGCAGCATCACCCAGCCGAACGCGTAGGTCAGCGCGGCATACAGCGGCAGCGTGATCAGCAGCGGCTGCAGGACCTCGTTCTTCAACGTCCAGGGACCGCTTCCGCAGCGCGCCAGGCGGGTCTTTTCCGACGCCCAGGCCCGCCGCATCGCGCCAGGGATCTCGCGGCTGGCGAAGCGGTAGATGTTCTCGCCCATGCGCGAGGACGCCGGGTCCTCGGGCGTCGCCACGTCCTTGTGGTGCCCCTTGTTGTGCTCGATGAAGAAGTGGCCGTAGCCGACGACGGCAAGGACCGTCTTGGCCAGCCAGCGCTCGGCCGTCGTTGTCTTGTGGCCCAGCTCATGGCCGGTATTGATCGCCAACCCGTTGACCACGCCTACCGACAGGGCCAGGCCGAGAATCGAGTACCAGGCCAGATCCTGGGTGCCGACCACGTAGGCCGCATACAGGAGCGTCAGGTAGTGGATCGGAACCGTCAGGTACGTCAGGTAGCGGTAGTAGCGGTCCGCATCGAGTTGCGGCACCACCTCGGGCGGCGGATTGCTGGCATCCGGCGGCAGCAGGTGGTCGATGACCGGGACGATGAGGTACCAGATCGCCAGCGTCGCCCAGTACCAGGCGGCGTGGCCGGTTTCGATCGCCAGCAGGCTGGAGCCCACCGGCAACAGCGGCCAGGCCAGGGACAGTGACCAGAGCCAGCGCCTGCGATCGGTGTAACGGACGGAACGGCCATCGGCCGCCATTGCTTCGATGCTCATTTATTTGTCTCCTCGGGTCAGTCCCGGCTGCGAGACGATATTGACGAGCCCCGCCGATGCTCGTCCAATTCATTATTCTTCGATAATCGATCGATTCCTGTCATGGCTGAATCGCTGCGACAACTGCGTCACGTGCTGGCCCTGCACGAGCACCGCAACTACCGGCGCGCGGCGGAGGCCCTGCACCTGACGCAGTCCGCCCTGTCGGTGAGCATCCGGCGCATCGAGGAGGACTACGGCGTGCCGCTGTTCGTGCGCGACCAGAGCGGTGTCACGCCGACCGAATACGGCGACGTCGTGCTGCGCGTCGCCCTGCAGAGCACCGAGGCGCTCGACGAGGCGCGCCGCGAGATCGAGCTGCTTCGCAATCTCGACTCGGGCAAGGTCATCATCGGGTCGGATCCCTGGATGGCCGACATCATCGTGGCGCCCGCCCTGTCGCGGCTGCTCCGCAAGCACCCGAAGCTGCGCTTTCGCCTGCGCACGCAAGGCTGGGACGAGCTGCAGAACGAACTGCTCGCACGCCGCGTCGACGTGTACGTCGGCTCGCCCTTCGACGAGCTGGATCCCGGCATCGATGCGCGGACCTTCGTGATGTCCTCGCCGGTGATCCTGTGCCGGCGCGATCATCCGCTGACCCGGCTGCCGCGCATCAAGATCCGCGACGTGCTGCCCTACCCGCTGCTGGTGCCCAAGCTGCCGCGCTGGTACCTGTCCTGGCTGATGGAACATTACGGCGGCGGCAAGTCGTCCGAGGAACTGCATGACCTGTTCCTGCAGGCCGAGGACTTCACCGTGATCCGCCATATCGTCCACCAGACCGATGCGATTACCGCCGGCGTGATCGGCGTGTTCCCTGCCGAGCTGTCGCGCGACGAATTCGCCATGCTCGACATCGCAGACCTTGCGCATGTGCGGGCGCCGGTGATCGTGGCGACGCTGTCCGGACGGCCGATCCCGGCGGCTACCGCGGCATTCATCGAGCAGATCACCGCGGAGATCGAACAGATCCGGCTCTCCATCCTGCCGCCGAGGAAATCGCGTCGCACCGCGCCGGGCACGGGAGACTGAGGCAAGGGGACTGTCCGGGCGGGGCCGCGGCCGATCCGACGGCGCTGCCCGCTTCGCAGGTCCGTGGCCCTGGAAAGCGATGAGTTGCGGGATTGGACCTGCCGACCAGATCGGCACCGGAGGTGCCGAATGGTAGGCGCGAGAGGACTCGAACCTCCGACCCCCACCATGTCAAGGTGGTGCTCTAACCAGCTGAGCTACGCGCCTGCTGAACCGCAGGGGCGCGAAGATTACCGGCGCGTCAGGGTGGACGCAAATGCGTCATGGCAATGCGCAGCGCGTCCATGCCGCGATCAGGCTGCCGTCCGCTGCGAAGCGGTAGCGCCCGGCATCCCAGCCCTCGCCCCAGAGTCGCAGCACCTGGTCGTAGTAGCGCGTCGAATCGATGGCAATCCGCGCCGCCAGGTGCAGCTTCTGCTGCGCCAGAACACTGAAGTCGCCGCGCGCGGCGAGGAAGGGCAGGAAGGCGGCGGAAAAGCCGCCGCTGCCCGACCCGCGCGTCCGGCCCGAAGTGATCTCGACATGCTCGGGCGGACGGCCCGCCGGCGAGAACAGCGCGATCACCGGCGCATGACGGCGCAGCAGTTCCTCGCGGTCACGATCACCGATATCCAGCATGCCGATCCACAAATACACGCGGACGGCGTCGTAGCTGCCGGTCCCCTGCGTCCTGCGGTCGGGCAGGAAGCCCCTCAGCGGGTGCCATTCGACCCAGTCACCGGCGATGCCCAGCGGTGCGGCCTCGAGCAGGATGCGGCGCGACGAGGCCAGCACCGCGGTCCACAGGGTGTCGTGCGTGTGCTGCGCGAAGCGCCGCAGCGGCTGCAGTGCAAGGTAGCTCGGATTGAGCCGGTAATAGCCCTCGTGCGCGAACCCGTGCGGGGCCGGCATCAGGGTCGGGCCCAGCCGCGGAAGATCCATGACCTCGCGCTCGCCGATGTTGCGGATCAGCGATCCAGCCAGCTCCAGGTAGCGGGATTCCGACCACAGGCGACCCGCTTCCAGCAGCGCGTAGGCGAGCCAGATGTCCGCATCGCTGGCCGCGTTGGAGTCGAGGACGCCCCAGCCGCTGGCCCGGTCCTCGTGACGGCCCCACAGCCAGGCCGGCAGGTTGCGCGTCAAGTCCGCGCGGGCCAGGTTGTCGGTGGTCCAGCGCAGCAGGCGATCGAAGCTCGCGCGGTCATTGGCGACCAGCGCGAACAGCATGGCGTAGGCCTGGCCCTCCGAAACCGTGCGCCGGTCCTCGTGCATCGGATCGACGACGCGGCCGTCGGCGCTGATGAATGCGTTCCTGAAGGCCTCCCAGGCGGGCCAGGGCGGGCAGTCGGCGCGTGCCGCCGCGGTGGCCCCGAGCATCGACAACGCGGCCATGAGGGCGACATGGGCGCGTGCGCGGCGCATCAGGCCGCGTGCACGAGCAGCTGCTCGCGCAGCTTGCGGACCTCGTCGCGCAGCTTGGCCGCCTTCTCGAACTCGAGGTTCTGCGCCGCCAGGCGCATTTCCTTTTCCAGCTTGGTGATCTTCCGGCCGATCAGCTCCGGGGTCAGCCGCGGCTCGTAGCCGCGCCTGCCTTCCGCTGCCTTCAGGCCGCCGGCGCCACCATCGTCGTAGCCATAGCGCATCAGGTCGGCGATGCGCTTGCGCACGCCGCGCGGCGTGATGCCGTGGGCCTTGTTGAACGCGAGCTGCCTGTCGCGCCGCCGGTCGGTTTCCTCGATGGAGCGCTTCATCGAGTCCGTCATCTGGTCGGCGTACAGGATCGCGCGCCCCTCCAGGTGCCGGGCCGCACGACCGATGGTCTGGATCAGCGAGCGGTCGGACCGCAGGAAGCCTTCCTTGTCCGCATCGAGGATGGCCACCAGCGACACCTCGGGCAGGTCCAGGCCCTCGCGCAGCAGGTTGATGCCGACCAGCACGTCGAACACGCCCAGGCGCAGGTCGCGGATGATCTCCGCGCGCTCGACCGTGTCGACGTCGGAATGCATGTAGCGCACCTTGACGCCGTTCTCGTGCAGGTAGTCGGTCAGGTCCTCGGCCATCCGCTTGGTCAGCACCGTGATCAGCACCCGCTCCTGCTTCTCCGCGCGGATGCGGATCTCGCCGAGCACGTCGTCCACCTGGTTGCGCGCCGGCCGCACCTCCACCTGCGGATCGACCAGGCCGGTGGGCCGCACGACCTGCTCGACGATGCTCGATCCCGAGCGCGTCTTCTCGTAGGGGCCGGGCGTGGCGCTGACATAGATCGTCTGCGGCACCAGCCGCTCGAATTCCTCGAAGCGCAGCGGCCGGTTGTCCATCGCGCTGGGTAGGCGGAAGCCGTATTCGACCAGCGTCTCCTTGCGTGCGCGGTCGCCCTTGTACATGGCGCCGAGCTGGGGGACGGTGACATGGCTCTCGTCGATGACCACCAGCGCGTCGGGCGGAAGATAGTCGAGCAGGCAGGGCGGCGGCTCGCCGGGATTGCGTCCGGACAGATAGCGGCTGTAGTTCTCGATGCCCGAGCAGAAGCCGACCTCCTGGATCATCTCGAGATCGAAGGTGGTGCGCTGCTCGATGCGCTGCGCCTCCAGCAGCTTGCCCTGCGACTGGAACCACTTCACGCGCTCGCGCATCTCCTCCTTGATCACGTCGAACATCGCGACGACCTTCTCGCGCGGCGTGACGTAGTGGGATTTCGGGTAGATGGTGTAGCGCGGCACGCGCTGGCGCACCTCGCCGGTCAAGGGGTCGAAGATCGCCACCGACTCCACCACGTCGTCGAACAGCTCGATGCGGACCGCTTCGTCGTCGGCTTCCGCCGGGTGGATGTCGATCAGGTCGCCGCGCACGCGGTAGGTGCCGCGGGCCAGGTCCATCTCGTTGCGCGTGTATTGCATCGAGGCGAGCTGGCGAAGCAGCGAACGCTGATCCACCCGGTCACCCACCTTCATGTGCATGACCATCTTGAAGTAGCTCTCGGGATCGCCGAGGCCGTAGATGGCCGAGACGCTGGCGACGATGATCGAGTCGCGCCGCTCTATCAGCGCCTTGGTCGCCGACAGGCGCATCTGCTCGATGTGCTCGTTGATGGAGCTGTCCTTCTCGATGAAGGTGTCCGTGCTCGGGACGTAGGCCTCCGGCTGGTAGTAGTCGTAGTAGCTGACGAAGTACTCGACCGCGTTGTCGGGGAAAAACTCCTTGAATTCGCCGTAGAGCTGCGCCGCGAGTGTCTTGTTGGGCGCCAGCACCAGGGTGGGTCGCTGCACCTGGTGGACCACGTTGGCGATCGAATACGTCTTGCCCGAGCCGGTGACGCCCAGCAGCGTCTGGTGCGCCACGCCCCCTTCGAGGTTCTCGACCATGCCCGCAATGGCGGCCGGCTGGTCGCCGGCCGGCGGCCAGTCGCTCTTCAGCTGGAACAGCGCATCACGCCGGTGCTTGAGCCGAACAACCTTCAGGGTTTCGCGAGGAGCTTCTTTCATGGGCGCGTACCAGGGGACCGCGCGGTTGCCCGCACGGTTCCGAGTCTAGCGAACCCTGGCCGGACCTTATTCAGGCCGCGAGCCGCGGGTAGTCGGTATAGCCCTCGGGCCCCGAGGAATAGAATGTGCTCGTGTCGAACTCATTGAGCGCAGCCTTGCGACCGATGCGCTCCGGCAAATCGGGATTGGCCAGGTAGTGCTTGCCATAGACGATCGCATCGGCACGCCCTTCGGCAACCGCCGCCTCGCCCGAAGGGCCGTCGAATCCACCGTTGAGCAGCAGCGCCCCGCGATATGCGCGCCGCGCGATCTTCGCCAGTTCGAGCTCCTCCGGCCGATCCCACTGGTCGTGGCGCAATTCGAAATGACCGAGCTTGCGCGCCTGCGCCTGCTCGGCGACATAGGCGACCAGCTCGCGCGGATTGGAATCCGTCATGTCGTTGAAGCCGACCAGCGGCGAGATGCGCACGCCGACACGACCCGCGCCGAACACCCCGATTGCCGCATCGAGCACCTCGAGCAGCAGCCGGGCCCGGTTCTGCAGCGACCCGCCGTAGGCATCGCTGCGATCATTGGCGCCGTCGCGCAGGAACTGATCGAGCAGATAGCCATGCGCACCATGCATCTGCACGCCGTCGAAACCTGCATCCCTGGCGTACACGGCGGCCTGCCGGAAGGACTCGATGACGGCGGGAATCTCGTCGGTCCGCAGCGCGCGGGGCGCCGGATAGGGGTGCTTGCCGGTCGGCGTGTGCGTGCTCGCGTCGCGGATGGCACGGGCGGTCGACGACACCGGCTGCACGCCGCCGTTGATGTCCTGATGGGTGGCGCGTCCGGGATGCCACAGCTGCACCGCGATCAGGCCACCCTTGGCGTGCACCGCGTCGGTCACCTTGCGCCAGCTCGTCGCGTGCGCGGCGGTATACAGGCCGCCCTCGCCGATGAAGGCGCTGGCGGTGGCGTCGACCATCGTGGCTTCGGTGAACATCAATCCGCCGCTGGCGCGCTGTGCGTAGTACTCGGCCATCAGCTCATTGGCCAGGTGCGAGGTGCCGGCGCGGGTGCGGGTCAGTGCGGCCATCACGACGCGATTCTTCAGTTGCAGATCGCCGAGCTGGACCGGGGTGAGCATTGCAGACATGTCGTTCTCTGTGGGTTCGTGGAAGTACGTGGAAACAGCGCCCTACCAGGGCAGCCGCTCGCCGAGGTGAAAGAAGCCGCCGTTGGGACCGTCATCGGGAATCAGTGCGAGCTGCACCGAACTCCGGGCGCCATCGACGATCTCCATGGACGCCGCCTCGCCGCCCATGTCGGTCTTGACGTGGCCGGGATGGATCGAGTTGACCTTGATGTGCGAGCTGCGCAGTTCGTGTGCGAGCTGCACCGTCCAGGCGTTGACCGCCGCCTTGCTGACGTTGTATGCGGGGACCTTGAAATCGTAGTAGGCGCTCGTCGGATCCGACTGGTCGGTGATCGAACCCAGGCGGCTCGACACGTTGACGATGCGCCCGGCCGCCGATTTTCGCAGCAGCGGAAGGAAGGCCTGGGTCACCTCCACCAGCCCGAACAGGTTCGCGTCGAAGGTGCCGCGCCAGGCCTGGATCGTCTGCCCGGATGGCGGACGATCCATGGCGTCCAGCACCACACCGGCATTGTTCACCAGGATGTCGAGACGCCCGTGGCGCTTCTCCACCTCCGATGCGGCTCGGGCAATGCTTGCGCTGTCGGTGACGTCGAGTTGCAGGGCCTCCGCCGGCAGCCCTGCCTCCGCAAGGGTCCTTGCCGCCGCCTCCCCACGTTGAAGATCACGGCTGCCCAGGATGACCTGGACGCCGGAAGCCGCGAGCTGTCGCGCGGTCTCCAGTCCGATTCCCTTGTTCGCCCCACTCACCAACGCGATCCGCTTCTGCATGTCCTGGTTCTCCTCGGGTCTCTGATCAAAGCATTGTGCACGGGCCGTCGCGCACCATGATACCGAACGGTATCATGACGCCGGTTCGCGGTGGCCTGTACTCTCTCGGGGCACGCGGCACGGAGCTCAGGCATGACGGCGAGGACAGCATCTGGTGGGGGGCGCAGGTCGGGTGCACCGCGCCAGAGCGCCCGCGACCGCATCTTCGATGCGGCCAGGGAGCTTTTCTACCGCCAGGGTATCCGCGCGGTAGGCGTGGATTCCATCGCCCAGGAGGCCGGGGCCACCAAGATGAGCCTCTATCGTGCCTTTCCGGGCAAGGACGAGCTCGTCGCCGAATGCCTGCGCGAATCGGAACAGGAATTCTGGCGCTGGTGGGACGAGATCGTGGCCCCGCACGGGGACGATCCGCGCGGCGCGCTGCTTGCGCTGTTCGAAGCCCAGACCCGCAAGCAGAAGGCGCGCGGCGACCGCGGCTGCCCGATCGCCAATGCAGCGATCGAGCTGACCGAGGAGAGCCACCCGGCGCGCGAGGTGGTGCTGGCCTACAACCGCGAAAAGCGTCGTCGCCTGCGCGACCTGTGCAGGCGCCTGGGAGCGGCGGACCCCGAGGTGCTCGCCGACGCCCTCCAGATGCTGATGGACGGCGCCTGCGTATCGCGCATCACGCTTGGCGCCAGCGGACCCGCGGCCAACCTGCATCGCGTCGCCATCGCGCTGGTCGACGCGCACGCGCCGGCCTGAGCGCCGGCTCAGTCGGCCGCGATGGGCTCGATGACCGACTCGGCGCCCTCGCGGTGACGGACCTGCACCCAGCTTTCGAGGCTCACACCGATGCCCTGCTGGCCCGAGGTCGTCTCGAACCGCTGCAGGTCGCCGGCGGCGATGCCGTCAGCGGGTCGGTCGCTCCCTGCACCGCGCAGTTCGTAGCCGTGCCGGTGCGCCGGCCAGCCGCCGATGCGCGCAACGCCACGTGCCACGCTCTCGGCCTCGAACGGATCCTCGTAGGAGCGCAACCGGACGTCCGCATTCTTCCCGGCGAGTTCGATCACGTACCGGTCCTTGATCTGCGGCTCCGAGGGCGGCGTGTGGGCCGACGAATTGTTGCGCGGACTCTGGGTGGGCCGGTGGACGACGCGCACCGCGCCGAACTCGCCGAAGGACCAGACCTGCTCGCGGCCCATGCCCAGAATGCGGGTGTCGCGGGTCACCTGTCCGGCGACAGGGTCCAGCACCACCCGGCGATCGAGCAGCCCGTACCCGATCCCGAGCACGCAGATGGCGGCCACACACAGCAGGACCGCGCCGCGCCAGGGTCGGGGCGGCCACGACCGCAGGAGGAAATAGCCGCACGCGATCAACAGCCCACCAGCCAGGGCTAGCAGGAAGGGCATGCCGATCCGGGTGTCGGCGAAGACCATGGCGGTCTGGGTCGGGTCCATGAGAAGGCGGCTTCTACCTGATCGGGCGCGGGGGACGGGGCGGTCATTCTCGCAGGGCGGCGGCGATGGATCGAAGGGCCCGCCGCAGGCGGCGAAAAGGCGCCGTCCGCGACCACATACCAAAGCAAAGGTAGGCCGCGCCGCTGCATTCCAGTATCATCGCGCGCCGTTTTTCCTCCCTTTTTCCGGGGTACGCCGTGGAACTGCCATTGGCCCAGCGCATGGGTCGCATCAAGCCCTCTCCCACCCTCGCCGTCACCGCCAAGGCGGGTGAACTCAAGGCGCAGGGACTGGACGTCCTTTCCCTCGGCGCCGGCGAGCCCGACTTCGACACGCCCGAGCACATCAAGGCCGCGGCCATCGAGGCGATCAAGCGCGGCTTCACCAAGTACACGCCGGTCGGCGGCACGCCCTCGCTGAAGAAGGCGATCATCGACAAGCTCGCGCGCGACAACCAGCTCGAGTACAAGCCGGGCCAGATCCTGGCGTCCTGTGGTGGCAAGCAGAGCTGCTACAACCTGTGCATGGCCTACCTCAACGCCGGCGACGAGGTGTTGATTCCAGCCCCGTTCTGGGTGAGCTATCCCGACATGGTCCTGCTGGCGGACGCCACGCCGGTGATCCTGCCGACGACCCAGGCCGCGCGTTTCAAGATCACGGGCGAGCAGCTCGAACGGGCGATCACGCCCCGTACCCGCATGATCTGGATCAACTCGCCCTCCAATCCCTCGGGCATGGCGTATACGCGCGCCGAGCTGGCCGAACTGGGCGCGGTGCTGCGAAAGCATCCGCAGATCCTGATCGCCACCGACGACATGTACGAGAAGATCCTGTGGGCCGCGGAACCGTTCTCGAACATCATCAACGTCTGCCCGGACCTGTATGACCGCACCGTGGTGATCCACGCCGTCTCGAAGACGTATTCGATGACGGGCTGGCGCCTCGGCTTCGCCGCCGGCCCGCAGAAGATCATCACGGCGATGGCGGACATCCAGAGCCAGTCAACCTCCAACCCGACCTCGATCTCACAGGTTGCCGCCGAAGCCGCCCTCAGCGGCGACCAGAGCTGCGTGACCGAGATGTGCAAGGCGTTCAAGGGGCGGCACGATCGGCTCGTCGCCGACCTCAACACGGTGCCGGGAATTTCCTGCGCGCCCGGCGACGGGACGTTTTATGTATTTCCTAATGTCGAAGGGCTTATAAGAAAATTGGGCGTCAAGGATGACCTGGAACTGGCCGACAAGCTGCTCAAGGAAGCCCTCGTCGCCCTGGTCCCCGGTTCCGCCTTCGGCACCCCCGGCCACGTGCGACTGAGCTTCGCCACCAGCGACAAGGTGCTGCAGGAATCCATCGTCCGACTGCGCAGGATCGCGGGCTGACTCCACCGGAAGACGGTGGTGCGCCGCTTTCGGGCGCAGAACTTCCGTATCCCACCTTCGAACCAGAGGTTGATGTGGCTGCCATCGGCACCGAGAAAGTAACCAGCGTCCGTCACTGGAACGACACCCTGTTTTCGTTCACCACCACGCGCGACCCGGGTCTGCGTTTCGAGAACGGCCATTTCGTGATGATGGGCCTGCAGGTGGAGGGCCGCCCGCTGATGCGTGCGTACAGCATCGCCAGCGCCAATTACGAAGATGCGCTGGAATTCTTCAGCATCAAGGTCGAGAACGGTCCGCTGACGTCGCGCCTGCAGCACATCAAGGTAGGCGACGATGTGCTGGTCAGCCGCAAGCCGACCGGCACCCTGATCCTGCACGATCTCAAGCCGGGCAGGCATCTGTACATGCTCGCCACGGGCACGGGCCTGGCACCCTTCCTGTCGCTGGTAAAGGACCCAGAGACCTACGAGCGCTTCGAGAAAGTGGTGCTGGTCCACGGCGTGCGCAATGTCGGCGACTTCGCCTACCACGACTACCTGACCGAGGATCTGCCCAAGCACGAGATCCTGGGCGAGGAAGTCAGCAAGAAGCTCGTCTACTACCCCACTGCGACGCGCGAGCCGTTCCGCAACAACGGTCGCCTGACCGACCTGTTCGACAGCGGCAAGCTGACGCGCGACATCGGCCTGCCCGACCTGAATCCGGAAACGGATCGCGCCATGCTTTGCGGCTCGCCCGCCATGCTGAAGGACACCGCCGCCCTGCTCGACCGCCGCGGGTTCCAGATCTCGCCGCATATCGGGACGCCGGGCGACTACGTGATCGAGCGTGCCTTCGTCGAGAAGTAGACGCGTCGCTCGAACACCGTCGCACAAAGCAAATCGCCCGGCTCTGCCGGGCGATTTGCTTCTAAAGCCTGCGGTTCGCGGCGCCTTTCAAGGCGGCGCTCCCCACAGAGGTATCAGCGGAAGATCGCGCCGACGACCGGCAGCGGGATCAGCGCGTTCAGCGGCTTGATGACCGGCGTGAGCAACCCATCGAGCAGCACGACCGTCTCGCCAACCGGGAGGCCCGTCAGGTCGAGGTTGTAGGTCAGGCTTGCAACCAGATGCACGAGCGGCTCCGGGGTGGCCGGCAGCGGCGGCAGCAGAGCGCCGCCCGAAGGCAGCTCGCCGAGATCGCCCAGACCCTGCAGGAGCGGAAGCTTGCTCAGACCCTCGAGCGAGCCCAGGTTGGTGAGCGAGCCGATGAGCGGCAACTGGAGACCCGGAAGAGCGGGCAGCTGCAGAACCGGCAGCGCGAGCGCATTGGCGTTGCCGCCGTTACCCCCGAGCAGTACAGGCAGCACTGGCAGCGCAAGCGGGGCCGAGAAAGCGGTTGCGGAAAAAGACAACATGGCAGCTGCGGCAAAGGTACGGCGTAGCATGGAGATCTCCAGAGTAGTTATCGGAACAACATGACGATTCAATCAGGTTTTAGCTCTCTAACCAATTGCTGTCGCTAAGAATTGTCACGGCCAAGGATCGCAAAAGCTTGTCCGGTCGGCATCCGCCGTTCGTCGGGCCGAAACAGAAATCCGGACGCGCCCCGAGTATAGGCGACCCTCCAACGGCCAGGAGGATTCTCACTCGGGCAATACGGACCGGAGAACGGAGTCAGTCACCAGGAAAGCTGCGCAACCGTGCCCGAGTTGCTCACGTCGCCATGCGCACGGCCGACGAATGCGGAACTTGAGTGCGCTCAGCGGTGGTGACGATGCGGTCGTCGCTTGTCCCGCCGGGCACCCTGCTTGTCGTGCGGCGAGACTCCAGCGGCCAGGCATGCGCCGACATCCGTCGAAACCTGTGCTCCAGCCATCGGCCAGCGCCGGGCTGCGCGCGCGAATGCAGGTCGATTGAGCGACGCAGTACATCTTCATCGGGACAAGGGGTTCATCGTGCGCAGATCGGGAAGCGAGCCACGACACGCCGCAGCTCGACACGCCGCCGAAAGATCTTCGAAAACCCTCGGAAAACGCAGCCTGCTGCCGCGATCCGTCCCGCTTCGGCGCGTATGCGTTGCATGGGTGGGAGTCCGACACTAGAATCGCGGCCCCACCGTTCCGTGATAGCTCAGTCGGTAGAGCAAGTGACTGTTAATCACTGGGTCCCAGGTTCGAGTCCTGGTCACGGAGCCATTAATATCAAGGGCCTGGAGAAATCCAGGCCTTTTTTATGGTTCTTCACCGAATTCCGGGGAAAGCTGCTCGGATTTTGAGGAAGAAGTAGTG
>CAMLNE010000091.1 GCA_946481265.1 uncultured Panacagrimonas sp.
CACGACGCTCTTCCGATCTATCGCGGTAATAGCCCTTCATCACGGTGCCGCCGCGCACCACGATTTCGCCCATCGTGGCGCCGTCGCAGGGCACGTCCTGGCCTTCCTCGTCGACCACGCGCAGCTCGCCCGAGGTCAGCAGCTCCGCCCCCTGGCGCAGCTTGAACAGCGCACGCTGCGTGATCGACAGCGCCGCCTCGGCCGGCGACAGCTCGCGTACCGCGATGAAGGGCGAGGTCTCGGTCAGGCCGTAGGCATGCGTCACCTCCCAGCCCAGGCGCCGCTCGATGCGCGCGATGGTGTCGGCGGTGGGCGAAGCGCCCGCGGTCAGGACCCGCACATCGCGATGGAGCTGGCCGCGCATCGGTTCCGGCACGTTGGCGATCGCGATCAGCGCGGTCTTGCCGGCGCTCATCATGGTGACGCGCTCGCGCCGGGCGAGTTCGCACAGCCCCGCGGTGCTGTGCTCGCGCGTGCAGACGTGCGTCGCGCCCGCAGCGGTGACGCTCCACACGAAGCCCCAGCCGTTGCAGTGGAACAGCGAGAGCAGCCAGAGGTAGCGATCCTCGGGCCGCATCGGCCAGTGCAGCAGGATGCCGACGGCATTGAGCCAGACGTTGCGGTGCGTGAGCATCGCGCCGCGGGGCTGGAAGATCGTGCCGCTTGTGTAGTTGATCGAGATGAGGTCCTGTTCGCCGATATCGATCTGCGGCACCACGCCGTCGCTCTGTGCCAGCAGCGTCTCGTAGTCCAGCCAGCCCGGCGGTGGATCACCGTCCAGCGCGACGAAGTACTGCACCTCGGTGAGCTGGTCCCGGATACCGTCGATCAGGTCCACGTACTCGCGGCTCACGCAGACCAGGCGGGCACCACTGTGGCCGATCAGGCCGGAGAAGTCGTCCGCCACCAGCCCGGTGTGGATCGGCACGATCACCGCGCCGATCTGCGGCACCGCGTAGAACTGCTCGATGTGCGAGTGGATGCTCGGCGCCACCGTCGCGACGCGATCGCCGCGCGTGATGCCGAGCGCGATCCAGGCGGCCGCCGCGCGATCGCAGCGCTCGAAGAACTGCGCGTAGGTGAAGCGCCGGTCACCGTCGACGATGGCCTCGCGCTCGGCGTGCAGGCGGCGCGTGCGCCGCGCGAAGGCCAGTGGCGACTGCACGATCTCGATGCGCCGCCGCTCCTCCTCGATGCTTTCGTCCTTCGGCGGCGCGACGCCGGACCGCATCTCACCGGACAGCGCGACCGCGTGGGTGCGCCCGACCGCTCCGAGCTTTCCGTAGATGTTCTTGAGGTGATACTTGACGGTCTGCTCGGAAATCGTGATCGCCCGCGCGATCTGCTTGTTCGACAGGCCCGAGAGCAGGAGCTCGAGAACGTGCGATTCGCGCGGGGTCAAGGGCTCATGCGGATTCTGTGTCATTCCACTCCCAGCATGCCGCACACGGACCTCCGGGTCGACGGCGACAGCCGGTGCGGCGACTCCAGGTGCTCAGCCCTTGCGTGGATCGAAGTCCCCGAACAGCTGCGCGAGCCCCTCGTAGGCGGCCCGCTCATCATCGTTGCGCGGCACGGGTGCGACGATCTGCAGCGCGACGGTCTGGTCGCCCGGCGTCGCGCCCGGCAGGCCGCGACCCTTGAGACGCAGCTTGCGACCCGACTGGGTTCCGGCCGGGACGTTGAGTTCGACCGTGCCGCCCAGGGTCGGCACCGGCACCTTGGCGCCGAGCGCGGCTTCCCAAGGCGCCAGCTTGACGGTCACGCGGATATCGCGGCCCTCGGCCTTGAAGTGCGGGTGCGCGGCGAAGTCCACTTCCAGCAGCAGGTCGGATCCCCGCGGGCCCTGCTCGGCCAGGCGGATGGTCTGGCCCGCCGTGATGCCCTTGGGCACGCGCACATTCAAGGTGCGCCCGTCGCCCAGGACCACCTGGCGGGTGCCGCCGTGGAAGGAATCCTCCAGCGTGATCTCGATCTTCGCGCGGCTCGCCGGCGCACGGTGGAAGCGATCCTCCTCGTCCTCGAACTGGAAGCGCCCGCCGCCGCCCATTCCCCCCATGCCGCCCATGCCCGGCCCGGCGTTGCCGAACAGGGTCGAGAAGAAATCCGAGAAGCCACCGCCCGCGGCACCGGGTCCGCCGGCACCACCGAAGCCACCGAAATCGCGGTTCCACCCAGGCGGCGGTGTGAAGCCGGAGCCGGCCTTCCAGTTCGCGCCCAGCGTGTCATAGGCCTTGCGCTTCTCCGGGTCGGACAGCACCTCGTTGGCCTCGTTGGCCTCCTTGAACTTCTCTTCGGCGCCCTTGCTCTTGTTCTTGTCCGGATGGAACTCGCGCGCGAGCTTGCGGTAGGCCTTCTTGATCTCGTCCGCCGAGGCCGAACGGCTCACGCCGAGAATCTTGTAGTAATCCTTGTATTCCATCTTGCTCGATCAAACGTCTCGATCAGAAAACGAAAAAAGCGGGGCGCTGCGCGCGCCCCGCCAGACTACCCGCTTTGCCGCCCGCGCAGCGCGACGATCAGTGCGTCACGGCAATGCGGCGGGGCTGTACCTGGGCACGCTTGGGAATGACCACTTCCAGCACGCCATGCCGGTTGCTCGCGCTGACGGCCTCGGCATCGACCGTGTCCGGCAGGGTGAACCGGCGATGGAAGCGGCCGGCGGCGCGCTCGACGCGGCGGCGCTCCGGTGCGTTGCCCTCGGCGGTCGGCTGTTCGCGCGAGCCCGACAGCGTCAGCACGCCCTTCTCCAGCGTGACCTCGACGCTCTCCGGGTCCACGCCGGGAACGTCGGCGCGCAGCACGAAGCGGTCGGCGTACTCGTCGATGTCGACGGCCGGCGACCAGTCCGCGGTCGCGCCGGTGGACGGATCGTTCTCGCCCGCCCGGTCGAACAGACGGTTCACTTCCTGCAGCAGTTCGCGATGCAGGGTCCAGGGTTGCTGATATCTCATGACGGCCATGGTGATCTCCTGATTCTCAAGTTCGCGGCGTACCGCCGCATGCCTGAAAACTAGGGCCCTGCCCCCTCTTTTCAAGAGGGCCGTCACGCATCTTCGCTTGCCGGTCCGGGGCCGACTCCGGCGCCGCGGATCCCATCTCCGGGCGCCGGCCGGACCCTGCGGTCGCGCCCCGCGGATGCGCTACGGACGGTGACGAAGTCCCCTCCGCAGGCCGGCCGGGTCAAGCCGTCCGCGGCTGGAGGAAGTGCTCGCGGTAGTAGCGCAGCTCGGCCACCGAATCGCGGACATCGTCCATCGCCAGGTGCGTCGAGTCCTTGGTGAACCCCGCCGCCACCTGCGGCGCCCAGCGCCGGCACAGTTCCTTGAGCGTGGACACGTCGAGGTTGCGGTAATGGAAGTGGCGCTCGAGCGACGGCATCCATCGCGCCAGGAAGCGGCGGTCCTGGCAGATCGAGTTGCCGCACATCGGCGACTTGCCCGGCGGCACCCAGCGCGACAGGAACTCGAGCATGCGCTGCTCGGCTTCGGCCTCGGTCACGCGGCTTTCGCGCACGCGCCGGGCCAGCCCCGAGCCGCCGTGCTGGCGGGTGTTCCACTCGTCCATGGCGTCGAGTTCGGCATCGGACTGGTGCACGGCGATGATCGGCCCTTCGGCGAGCACCTCGAGGTTGGAGTCGGTGACCAGCGTGGCCATCTCGATGATGCGGTGACGCTCGGGGATCAGCCCCGTCATCTCCAGGTCGATCCAGATCAGGTTGTCTTCGTGCGCGGCCATTGGGAAAGTCGAGAACGGTTCAAGGACGATGCATCGTAATCATGCGGCGCCCGGGTGCGAAGCGGATAAGCTCGCACCACGCGGCGCATAGCCGCGACGCGCAGGAACAAAGAGTCCCCATGAGCCCGCCGAACCACCGCTTCTCCACGCTCTGCATCCATGCCGGCCAGTCGCCCGATCCGGCCACCGGCGCGGTGATGCCGCCGATCTCCCAGTCCTCCACCTATGTGCAGGCGTCACCGGGCGTGCACCGCGGCTTCGAGTATTCGCGCTCGCACAATCCCACGCGTTTCGCCTGGGAACGCTGCGTGGCCGCGCTCGAATCCGGCACGCGCGCCTGGGCCTTCGCCTCGGGCATGGCGGCGAGCGCCACCGCACTCGAACTGCTCGACAGCGGTAGCCACGTGATCGTCGGCGAGGACCTGTATGGCGGCAGCTACCGGTTGTTCGCCGGCGTGCGCGAACGCTCGGCCGGCCTGAGCTTCAGCTACGTGGACCTGCGCGACCCGCAGAACATCGTGCGCGCGATCCGCCCGAACACGCGCATGGTGTGGGTGGAGACCCCGACCAACCCCATGCTGCGACTGGCCGACCTGCCCGCGATCGCGGCGATCGCACGTACGCACGGGCTGCTCAGCGCCGCCGACAACACCTTCGCCAGCCCCTTCCTGCAGCGGCCGCTCGAGCAGGGCTTCGACCTGGTGCTGCACTCGGCCACCAAGTACCTCAATGGTCACTCGGACATGGTCGGCGGCGTGGTCGTGGTGGGCGACAACGCGGCGGTCTCGGACCGCCTGCGCTTCCTGCAGAACGCCGTCGGCAGTGTCGCCGGGCCGTTCGACGCCTACCTCGCGCTGCGCGGCGTGAAGACCCTGGCGCTGCGCATGCAGCGGCACTGCGCCAACGCGCTCGAACTGGCCGGCTGGCTGGAACATCATCCGAAGGTGGAGCGCGTGCATTACCCCGGCCTGCCCTCGCACCCGCAGCACGCGCTGGCACGCCGGCAGATGCCGCGCGGTTTCGGCGGCATGATCACGATCGAACTCAGAGCCGATCTGGCCGGTGCCCACCGCTTCCTGTCCGGCACCGCGATCTTCGCGCTGGCCGAATCGCTCGGTGGCGTCGAGAGCCTGATCGGCCACCCGCCGACGATGTCGCATGGCAGCATGCCGGCGCCGGAGCGTGTCCGGCTGGGGATCACCGACAACCTGTGCCGGCTGTCCGTGGGCATCGAGGACGTGGACGACCTGCGCGCCGACCTGGACGCCGCGCTCGCGCAGATCTAGGACCGGGCGTTGACCCCGTCTGGCTGCGGCACCCGTTGATAGTCCTGTCATGCGCGCGGGGTTCGCGCGCACACTGAAAACCACCGCGGTATTCCGTCATTCGGGGATGACCAGCATGATCCGTCGCCTTCTTGCGTCCATCGCGCTCACGCTGGTCGGCACCGGCGCCCTCGCCGGTCCCCTGCCCGCCGACGACGTCCCCGACCCGCTGCAGTCCTGGATCCCCTGGGTGCTGCACGGCCAGGAGGCGCGTTTCTGCGTGCCGGCGCACGACAACGGCGGCCTGCGCCTGTGCCATTGGCCTTCGCAGCTGGCACTCGACCTGTCCGCCGAAGGCGGCCGCTTCGAGCTGCGGGCCACCACCCTGGCCCCCGGCTGGCTGGCGCTGCCCGGTGACGGTCCGCGCTGGCCGCAGGACCTGCGCGTGAATGGCCGCGAGGCACCCGTGCTCGATCGCCAGGGCGTGCCGGCACTGTGGCTGGCTGCCGGCCAGCACCGCATCGAAGGACGCTACAGCTGGGGCACCCTGCCCGAGTCCCTGCGCGTGCCGCCGGACAGCGGCCTGATCGAGCTGCGCCTCAACGGCCGCGTGCAATCGCATCCGCAGCGCGACGAGCAGCACCAGCTCTGGCTGGGGCGCCGCGCCATGGCCGGCGACGCGCAGGCCGAGCGCTTGAACCTGCGCGTGTTCCGCCTGATCGACGACGACATCCCGCTCACGGTGACGACGCAGATCGAGATCGATGCGGGAGGCGAGGTTCGCGAGCAGACCATCGGCCCGGTGCTGCTGGAGGGCCTGGTGCCGCTGTCGATCGCCGGCGATCTGCCGGCGCGCCTGGAGGACGACGGCCGGCTGCGCGTGCAGCTTCGCCCCGGCCTGTGGCGACTGACGATCGTGGCGCGCTCGACCGCGCCGGTGGCCCGGCTGGCCGCGCCCGCGGCGCAGGAGCAGTGGGCGGCGCAGGAGATCTGGTCGCTGCGGGCGCACCACGAGCTGCGCGTCATCGAGCCGTCCGGCCTGCCGCCCACCGACCCGCGCCAGGTCGGCGTGCCGGCCACATGGCAGAACCTGCCCGCCTTCGTCGCCGAGCCTGGCGCGGCGCTCGAGCTGGTCCAGACCCAGCGCGGCAGTCCGGACCTGACGCCCGACGAGCTGCACCTGAACCGCCAGCTCTGGCTCGACTTCGACGGCAATGGCTTCACCGTGCAGGACCAGCTGGGCGGTCGTCTCGCGCGCACCTGGCGACTGCAGGTCCAGGACCCGATCACGCTCGGACGCGTGCAGGTCGACAACGAGCCGCAGCTGATCACGCGGCACGGCGACGGCACCGGCGTGGAGGTGCGCCACGGCGTGCTGAACCTGAGCGCCGACAGCCGCATCGAGGACGGGGCACGGCGCCTGCCGGCGGGCGGCTGGAATACCGACCTGCAAGGCATCCAGACCACGCTGCACCTGCCGCCTGCCTGGCGCCTGCTGGCCGCGCCCGGCGTCGACAACGTCCCCGACACCTGGCTGTCGCGCTGGACGTTGCTCGACCTGTTCCTGGTGCTGATCGCGTCGATCGCCGCGTTGCGCCTGTTCGGTGCCGGCACCGCGGCGCTGACCCTGGTCACCCTGGCGCTGACCTGGCACGAGCCCGGTGCGCCTCGCTGGGCCTGGCTGAACCTGATCGCCGCCATCGCGCTGCTGCGCGCCGTGCCGACCTCCTTCGACGGCAGCGGCCGCCTGCGCAAGCTCCTGTTCGGCTACCAGTGGCTGTCGGCCGGCGTGCTGGCACTGATCGCGCTGCCCTTCGCGGTGCAGCAGGCGCGCATCAGCCTGTATCCGCAGCTCGAGAACGAATACGGCCTGGTCGCCTACCAGGGGTTCGACCAGTACGCCGGCGGATTCGGCGTCCAGCCGGAGTACGAGGAGCCCTTCGCGCCGACGCGGGCCGCGGCGCCGTCGATGGAAGCGGACATGCCGGCCCCGGCGCCGCAGGACGCGCGCCGTGAAATGAGCGTGCTCCAGTCCAAGTCCGCCAGCGTCACCCAGAACGTTGCGCAGACCTCGATCCGCAAGCTCGATCCCAACGTGCTCACGCAGACCGGCCCGGGCCTGCCCGCCTGGAACTGGCGCCAGGCCTCGCTGAACTGGTCGGGCCCGGTCACGGCCGGACAGGACTTCCGCCTGTGGCTGATGCCGCCGCTGGTGACGCGCACGCTCGGCTGGCTGTCGATTGCCCTGATCGCCGTGCTGGCCCTGCGCTGGCTGCGGATCGCACCGCGCCTGCCGCAGCTGCCGGTGCGTGGCGGCGGTGCCGCTTCCCTGCTCGCCGCGCTTGCCGTGGGCGGCGCGCTGCTGGCGCCGACGCCGGCGCCGGCCGCCCAGGACAACGCCGCACCCGCACCGATCCTGCCGCCCCTTCCCACCCAGGAACTGCTCGACGAGTTGCGTGAGCGACTCAGCGCGCCGCCCGACTGCCTGCCGCATTGCGCGAGCTGGTCACGCCTGCATGTCGAGATCGGTGACGCCGATCGCCTGCTGCTGCGCCTGGTCGCCGAAGCACAGATCGACACGGCCCTGCCCCTGCCGGTACCGCGCGTCGCCACCGGACAGGCGCGCGTGTGGCAACCGCAGACCGTGCTGATCGACGAGCGCAATGCCGAGCTCCTGCGCGACAAGGCCGGCACCCTGTGGCTGCGCGTGCCGGCCGGTCGTCACAGCGTGGTCGTCAGCGGTGACGTGGCCGGCTTCGCGCAGCTGCAGCTGCCTGCTTCGCCGGCGCCGCGGCATGCCAGCGTCGCCGCCAGCGGCTGGCGCGTCAGCGGAATCGACGCGCAAGGCCGGCCGGGCAGCGTGATCGACCTGGTCCGCGAGCAGCGCGAGGAAGCCGGGGCGACGGCCAGCGAGGGCAACACCCAGCAACTGCCACCCCTGCTGCGGCTCGTGCGCACCTTGCAGCTCGCGCTGGTGTGGAGCGCGGAGTCGACGCTGACACGCGTCGGCAGCGCGCAGGGCGCGTCGATCGTCACGCTGCCCGCGCTGCCCGGCGAGGTCGTCACCGGCGACTCGGTGCGCGTGGTGGATGGCCGCATCCAGGCCAGCTTCGCGCCCGGCCAGCAGCAGGTGAGCTGGTCCTCGCGCATTGGCACGGTCGATCACCTCGAGCTGGTGGCCAGTCCCAAGACCGATCTGATCGAGACCTGGCGCTTCGACGTCAGCCCGCTGTGGCATGTCGAGTTCGAGGGCCTGCCGGCGGTGAGCAGCCAGGAAGACGACTGGCGCCTGGTGACCTTCCGCCCCTGGCCCGGCGAGCAGGTCGGCGCGCGGATCACGCGACCCGTCGCGGTGCAGGGCCAGGTGATGACGCTGGACTCGGCCGAACTGCTCACCCGGCCGGGCAAGCGCGCCACCGACTACACGCTGAGCCTGCTGATGCGGGCCAGCCAGGGCGGCCAGCACGCGATCCAGCTGCCCACCGGGGTGAGCCTGCAGGGCCTGGATATCGATGGCCAGGCGCAGCCTGCGCGCCTCGAGGGGGAGCGCGTGATCCTGCCGCTGCGGCCGGGCACCCAGACCCTGCAGCTGCGCCTGCGCGCCGACCAGGGCCTGCAGCTGCTGACCTCGACCCCGTCGCTCGCGCCGGGCATGCCCGGCGTCAATGCACGCCTCGACGTGCAGCTGCCCGATCGCTGGGTCCTGCTGGCGGGCGGCCCGGCACTGGGGCCGGCGGTGCTGTTCTGGGGCGTGCTCGTCGTGCTGCTGGTGGTAGCCCTGGCCCTGGGCCGGGTCGGCATGACACCGCTCAAGGGCATGCAATGGGCCCTGCTGATGATCGGCCTGTCGCAGATTCCCATCGCCGGCGCGGCGATCGTCGCCGGCTGGCTGTTCGCGCTGGCGCTGCGCTCGCGCATCCCGCAGGGCTGGAGCGTGCGGCGCTTCAATCTCGTGCAGGTCGTGCTGGCGCTATGGACGGTGATCGCGCTGGCGACGCTGTGCGGCGCGGTGGCGCAGGGCCTGCTCGGCGAGCCGGACATGCAGATCGCGGGCAACGGCTCCAGCGCGCACCAGCTTCGCTGGTACCAGGATCGGTTCGAGACCACCCTGCCGCAGGCCTGGGTGTTGTCGGTATCGATCTGGTTCTACCGCGGACTCATGCTGCTGTGGTCGCTGTGGCTGGCCAACAGCCTGCTGAACTGGCTGCGCTGGGGCTGGTCGCAGTACTCCCTAGGCGGGTTGTGGCGTCGCAAGCCCCTGGTGACCGCGCCCGCCGCGCCCGAAACCGATCCAGGAGTCGCGTCATGAACGATCTGACCCGCCGGCGCTGCGTTCCCTGCGAAGGCGGCGTGCCGCCGCTGGACGCGCAGGCCATCGCCGGTCTCATCACCCAGCTCGGCAAGCGCTGGAAGCTGGTGCGCGAGGGCAAGGCGCTCGAGGCCAGCTTCGAGTTCAAGAACTACTACCCCACCACCGCCTTCGTGAATGCGGTGGCCTGGATCGCGCACCGCGAGGACCACCATCCGGACATCGCCTTCGGTTACCGCCAGTGCACCGTGACGTACTCGACGCACGCCGCGAACGGTCTCACCGAGAACGATTTCATCTGCGCGGCGAAGATCGATGCCCTGCTGGAGGACGCCGCGCCGGCCGGCTGATGCGGCGCCGCATGCGCTGGGCGCAAGGAGGGCGCGCGCCATTCCTGCACCCGCCGCGTATCCGCTACGTGCCCGCTGCGTGCCAAGCACCCGCGGCGCCGCGGATCCGACGATGCCGACCCTACGGCGTTGCGGACGGCGGGATCGGTCTGCCGGCCGCCAGCGCGTCGAGCGCCGTCCTGATCTGCCCGTCGCTGAGCGTGCGACGCAGTTCGCCGACCTTGTGGCGCTCGCGGTCGATCAGCAGCACCAGGCCGGTGCCGGTGTTGGCGAAGTAGATCGCCCCGATGCCCAGGTCCTTCGCACGCTGCCGCGTACGGACCTTGGCCTGCTCGTCGGTGACATCGAAACGCTCGAACTCGATGCGTCCGGCGTAGGCTGGCATCAGCTTGTCGAGGCGCGGGACGATCTGCTTGCAGTTGTAGCACCAGTCCGCGTAGATCAGGACCGCGTAGGGCTTGCTCAACGGTTCGACCTGCGCCGATCCCACCGGCAGCCCGGCCCCCATCAGCACCGTCAATGCCAGCAACAGGCAGCGGATTGGCATCGCGTCGTCCCTCGCCCCGGTGTCGTCGGACTCAGACCGGCGTGCGCCCGGACAGGGCGTGGGACAGGGTTCCACCGTCCACGTATTCGAGTTCTCCTCCCATCGGCACGCCGTGCGCGATGCGCGAGACCTTCACCTGGGCGGACTTCGCCATCTCGGCCAGGTAATAGGCGGTCGCCTCGCCCTCGACCGTCGGGTTGGTGGCGAGGATCATCTCCTGCACGTCACCCTGGTCGAGCAGGTCCTGCAGTTCGGCCAGGCCCAATTCCGCCGGCCCGATACCGTCGAGCGGCGACAGGCGTCCCATCAGCACGAAATAGCGCCCGCGGTAGTCGGTGCTGCCCTCGATCGCCATCAGGTCGGCCGGGGTCTCCACCACGCACAGCTGGCCGCCCGCGACGCGCGCCGGCGTGCAGTAGCGGCAGGCCTGGTCCTCGCAGAACATGCGGCAGGTCTTGCAGCGCGCGATACCGGTCAGGGCGTCCGTCAGCGCGGCCGCAAGCTTGTCGGCAGCGGCGCGGTCACGATCGAGCAGATGGAAGGCCATGCGCTGCGCGGACTTGGGGCCCACGCCGGGCAGCTTGCGCAGGGATTCGATCAGGCGTGACAGGCGGGGAGAATAGGTATTCATGCGGCGTCAATTCTACCGAGGGAGCTGCACCTGGAACCGACCTGGCTGATCGCCGCCCTGTGCGCATTCGCTTTCCTCGCGGGCTTCCTCGACGCGGTGGTCGGCGGCGGCGGCCTGATCCAGGTCCCCGCCCTGCTCGTCCTGCTGCCCGACGTGGCGATCGCCACCCTGTTCGGCACCAACAAGTGCGTCTCGATATGGGGCACCTCCGCCGCCGTGTGGCAGTACGCTCGCCACGTGCAACTGCCCTGGCGCGCGGTGCTGCCGACCGTGCTCGCCGCGCTGCTGTTCGGCTATCTGGGCGCGGCCACGGTGAGCCACCTGCACCCGGCCGCGCTGCGTCCGCTGATCCTGGCGGTGCTCGTGGCGGTGCTGGCCTACACGCTGTGGCGCAAGGACTTCGGTGCGATGCATGCACCCCGGCTGGGACGCTCGGCACAGATCCTCGCGGGCCTGGCGACCGGTGCGGGGATCGGCTTCTACGACGGCTTCTTCGGGCCCGGAACGGGCAGCTTCCTGGTCCTCGCCTTCGTCGCGCTGTTCGGCTTCTCCTTCCTGCATGCGTCGGCCAGCGCCAAGATCGTCAACGTGGTCACCAACCTCGCGGCCATCGCCTACTTCGTTCCGCGCGGGCACGTGCTGCCCGCCGTGGTGCTGCCGATGGCCCTCTGCAATCTCGCCGGCGGCTGGCTCGGCGCCAGCCTGGCGATTCGCCGCGGCAGCGCGTTCGTGCGCCTGCTGTTCCTGCTGGTGGTCGGCCTGCTGATCCTGCGCTTCGGCTGGGACGTGCTGCGACCCTAGCCCGCATTTCTCACAGTCTCTGAAATTATCGTGGTGTGGCTGGCGAGAGAAGGTGGGCAGCAGCGCTTTGACGGTTGCTGGGGCGATACGGGGTCAGGGAGGGGGATTTTGCGCGAGCGCATCCGACAGCCTTGATCGGCTTGGCTGCGGTCTGTGGGATGGGCGTGTCTGGTTCGTGGGGGCGGCTTAGCGCGCCGCGGCGCTCAAGGCATGGAAGGCGTGATCGAAGATGGCTTGATGCGGGAAGGCCGAGCTCATGGCCACTTTCACGCGGCGCACGCTCAGGCGGATCACCGCGCCGATCTTGAGCAGCTTGAGGCGGATCGAGCCGACGGTGGCGTTGGCCAGATCGGTTCCCTGCAGCGCCAGGCGCCGAAGCGCTTCGATCAGCACATAGGCGAAGGACGACAGCCACAAGCGCAGCTGGTTGGATCGAAACGTCGCCGTTGACGTGCGGTCGGCGAACAGATCGAGCTGGCACTCCTTGATGCGGTTCTCCATCTCGCCGCGGGCGCAGTACAGATCCTCGTAGAGCGTGCGCGCATCGAAGTCCTTCTGACTCAGCGAGGTCACCACGAAGCGCGGGTTGGTCTTGCCGGGCAGCACTTCGGCCTTGGCCACGACACGCCGGGTCGCGTTCCAGTTCTTCTGGGTGCGGTAGGCCAGTTCCTGGAAAACACGCGCCGAGCGGCCGGTAGCCTGATGCTGCTCGTGGGCCCGCTGCATCGAGGCGCCGATCGCCCGTGTCAGCCGTGCGTTGCGTGCCAGGCCCAGGACGTAGTCCACGCCGTGGGCCTGGCACCAAGTCATCAGGTCGTCGCGCGCGAAACCCGAGTCGGC
>CAMLNE010000092.1 GCA_946481265.1 uncultured Panacagrimonas sp.
GATCTCGCGCTGCTCCACGTGGGCCGAGGCCAGCGCCTCCAGCAGCAGGTCGCGCACCAGCAGCCCGATCAGGTGGCCGGCGACGATGATCAGCACGCCGAACAGCAGGGTCGGCAGGTAGCGCAGGACCTCGCGCAGCCACTCGGTGACCCCGGCCATGCCGGCCAGGCTGGTCGCGAAGCTGAGGAACAGCAGCAGGATGATCCAGAACGCGGCGGTGCCGATCAGGCGCAGCATCGTCGGCGACAGGCGCAGGCGTGCGGCGCGCTCGGCGCGCAGCACGCGATCGAGCGCTCGGTTGATCCGGGTGCCCAGGCCGCGGATCGTGGCCCGTGCCGCGCGCGCCACCAGCCAGCCGAGCAGCACCAGCAGCAGGGCGCCGACCAGGTCGGGCACCCGCTCGGCCAGCCAGTGGCCGAGCGCCAGGCTGCGCTGGCTCAGCGTGTCGAGGGCTGCGGCGATCAGGTCCATGCGGGTGCAGGCGGCTGGAGGTCAGGCGGACGGCCTTCAGCGTATCGGAGAACGCCCGCGTGCAGGAGCTGCAGGAGTCGCAGGAGCGGCGCGTCGTTCATGTCCTGCATCACGGCCGCCGGGCGCGGCGTCCCGCATCCCGGTCCTGGCGCAGAGCGCGTGACGCTGACCATGATCGGCAGAGAAGACCGCCACGACGATAGCGGTTCGCGCGGCGGCGACACGAAGGCGGTCGACGTGGCGGGCGAGTCGCGCACCCTGCGCATCGACGACAAGGGCTGTCCCGATGGCGGCGCCGGCAACGCGCTGTTCTCCGGCCTTGATCTGCGCCAAGCCCTGAGTCTGGAGCGCCGGCGCGCCGCTAGCCGGCCTCGCCGTCGCGCGCATGCCACCGCGCGGCGGCACGCCCGGCGCGCAGGCCGCTGGCGAAGCAGGCGGTCAGCAGGTAGCCGCCGGTCGGTGCTTCCCAGTCCAGCATTTCGCCTGCGCAGAACAGCCCGGGCAGGGACTGCAGCATCAGCCCGCGGTCCAGCGATTCCAGGCGCACGCCGCCGGCGCTGCTGATCGCCTCGGCCAGGGGACGCGGGCGCAGCAGCGTCAGCGGCAGGTGCTTGATCGCCTCGGCCAGCCGTGCCGGGTCGCTGCGCTGCTGGGGCGTCGTGCACTCGAACAGCAGCGCGGCGCGCGCGCCCTCGAGGCCGGCGACGCGGCGCAGGTGTTCGCCGAGCGAGCGCTTGCCGCGCGGTCGCGACAGCGCGGCGGCCAGCGCGTCGCGCTCGCGCTCCGGTTGCAGGTCGAGCCAGACAGGGGCCTGGCCATCCTGCGCCAGGGTTTCGCGCAGGTCGGCCGAGGCAGCGTAGACCAGACCGCCCTCGATGCCCTGGGCGGTGAGCACGAATTCGCCGCGCTGCTGCCGCGGATGCCCGTCGCTGGACCGCCAGTGCAGGACCACCGGCTTGACCGGGGCCCCCGCGAAGCGTGTCGACAGGTGCTCGCTCCAGGCCAGCTCGAAGCCACCGTTGGCGGGGCCCAGCGCAGACAGCCCGGCGCCGCAGTCCTGCAGCAACCCGACCCAGCCGCCGTCCGAGCCGAGTTCCGGCCAGGAACCGCCGCCCAGCGCCAGCACCACAGTGCGGGTGCGCAGCGTGCGCGCACCGTCGGACGTGGCGAAATCCAGGCGCAGGCCCTGCTCGGGGTCGCGTGCCAGTCCCACCAGGCGGTGCCCGGTGTGGAAGCGCACGCCCTGCGCGCGCAGGCGGCGCACCCAGCCGCGCAGCAGCGGTGCGGCCTTCAGGTCGCGCGGAAACACGCGGCCCGAACTGCCGACGAAGGTCTCCACGCCCAGGCCGCGCGCCCACTCGCGCAGCGCTTCGGCGCCGAAGTCGTGCAGCCAGTCTGCAACCTCGCGGCTGCGCCCACGGTAGCGGGAGACGAACGCCTCGAAGGGTTCGCCGTGGGTCAGGTTCAGCCCGCCCTTGCCCGCGATGAGGAACTTGCGGCCGACCGAGCCCATGCGGTCGTACAGGTCGACCCCGCAGCCGGCGGCGCGGGCGCATTCGGCCGCCATCAGGCCGGCGGGGCCGCCGCCGACGACGACCAGGTGCGAGGAAGAGATGGACATCGCGCGATTGTAGGAGGCTGGATCCACCGGCTTGGCGCGTGGGGTCGGAAACCGGGCTGACATGAAGTGTCGGCGGCTGGAACTAGCCCTGACATCGCGGGGGCCTAGGCTGGTTTCCATCGAAGGACCCCTTCCTTCGAAACCTGTTCCGGAGCTCCGCCATGAAAACCTTCAAGTCCGTCCTCGCTTCCGCCGCCATTGCCGCCGGCACGCTCAGCCTGGTGATGGCAACGATGCCCGCCCGCGCCGGCATCAACTGGAACGGGCCGATCCTCCAGGGTCCCGTCCTTCAGGGCCCGATTCTCCAGGGTCTGACATTGAACGGCCCGGTCCTGAACGGCCCGATTCTCCAGGGCATGCGGCTCAACGGCGTCGCCATCGGTTCGGCATCGCGGCCCGGCCAGTTCATGGCCATCACGCTGCCCGGGGGCGAGACGTTCCCGCTGCACTGAGCGCGCCGCCCATCGTCCAGAGCGAGCGCTCGACCATGACGCGATGGGGCTGGTTGCCACTCCTTGTGGTGAGCCTGCTCGTCGGCTGCCAGCGCTCGGAGCCGCCCGCGGCTCCGGGCCCGGCCCCGGGTCCGGGCCCGGAGCCGACGACGCCAGACATCCCGATGCGGGGTACGACCTTGAAAGCCGAGGGCGGCACATTCGTGCTGCGCCTGGGCGACGGCCGCGTGCTGCGCGGCGGCGAACTCACCGGCGCGATCGTGCACGTCGCCCTGGAAGGAGGGCGCGTCGCGCCGCTGCGCATCGCCTCGGTCACGCGCGACCCGGAGCAACCGGGCGTGTGGCGCCACGAGTTCGAGACCGACGATGGCCGTGGCGGGTGGCGCAACGCCTGTCCGCCCAACCCCGCAGGCGAGACCTGGGGCCTGCCGCTGTCGCTGCCGCCGGGCCATCCGGGGCGCGACGGCGAGATCACCGTCAGCTGCATTTCCGGCGTCGTGGCCAAGTGCGTCCGCTGGGGCTACCCGCCGTGGTCGCGCGGACCCGGCGGCGAGGACCTGGCGCCGTTCCATGCTGCCTGCGTGCGGATGGCGCGGGCAGACTATTGCGGCGATGGCCATCCCCACACCAAGGACGGCACGTCGATCGACAACTACGACGATCTGGGTATCCAGCGGCGCGGCGCGGCCGACGACGCGACGTACGTGTTCGAAGCCGGCTGGTCGCCCGCCGGCGCGGTGTGCGTGGCCCACCCGCGGTGGGCCGACCAGGGGACGGTCGCGCAGATTCGCAGCGAGTGCCCACGCCTGGCCGCCGTGCCGAACTGCGACGAGACCAGCGCCCGGGCGCTCGGCGCCCGCATGTTCAACCACTCGCGCATCCAGTAGACGCCGATGACCACGGTCTGGCTCCTTCGCATCGCCGCCGGACTGCCGGCGCTCTTGGCTCCGCTGCTCTGGTTCGGCGGATTGTTCGCCTTCCTCGCGCAGGGCATCACGGACGCCCAGCGCGCCTACATCGTCGCCGGCATGGCCTATCCGCTGGTGTATGTCGGCTGCTTCGTCGCCTCGGTGAATTTCGTGCGCGCCGGCGACGTGGTGGCGGCGCAATGGGCCATCGCCGTTGCGCTCGCCTATCTGGTGGCGGTGCTCGCGCTGTGGCCGGTGCTCGGGCTGAAATGAACCCGTCTTTTCACGGGATCGCGACGAGACAGGCGATCCAGAACCCGAGTCCCGCGAGGCGCTAGCGGACCGGGAAACACGGCGGTGGCTGACACCATGTTTCAGCGCGCCGACACCGTCGGGGCGGGGCGTGGCGTTAGGCTGGGCTGCCTCTTCGTCCGGCCTTGCCCGCCATGAGCGATGGACCCGTTTCTTCCACCCCGCGCGACCTGAGCCGACTGGGCAGCGCCGCGTTCGACCGCACGGCACAGGAACACCTGATGACCGACCTGGCGGAGTCGCTGCCCGGCGCCGTCTTCCAGCTCGAGTCCGACCGCCTGAACAACCTGCGCTACAACTTCGTGTCGGGCCGTGTGCGCGAGGTGCTGGGGGTGACGCCCGAAGCCATCCGGGCCGATCCGCTCCTGCCGTCGAAGCTGGTCATCGGCGGCGATTCCGCGGTGCTGTTCCGGGTCTACCGGGAATCGGCGCGCGATCGGAAGCCGGTCTCCGCCGATGTGCGCATCCGTCGGCCGGATGGCCAGCTGCGCTGGATCCGCACCTTCGCCACCAGTCGCATGGCCGGCGGCAACCGGCTGTGGGACGGCTACTGGAACGACGTCACCGCCGAGGTCGAGGCGCGCGACCAGCTGGAACGCTCGGAAGCGCGGCTGCGCGCCATCGTCGACACCGTGCCGGGCGTGCTCTTCCAGCTTCGGCGCGACGCCGACGGCAGCGTCGGCATCAACTACCTCTCGCGCGGCAGCGAGCAGATGTCGGGCCTGACGCGCGAAGAGCTGTGTGGTGACTTCGGCGCGTTCCTGCGGGTCGTGCACGAACAGGACCGCGCACTGATCAACGAGGCCCTGGAGGGCTCGGTGTCGGAGATGAAGGTCAAGGAAATCACCGTGCGCGTCCACCATCGCGACGGCTCGATGCACTGGATCAGGAACATCGTCTCGCCGCGCCGCAGCGAGGACGGGCAGGTGCTGTGGGATGGCATCAGCGTCGACATGACCGAGCACAAGCGCACCGAGGCCGCACTGGCACAGGTCGAGCGCCGCCTGCACGGGATCATGGCCAGCGCACCGGGCGCCGTGTATCAGCTCGGGATCGGCAGCGACGGGCGGGTCCGCCTGCTGTATGTCAGCGAGGGTCTTGCCGGGCTGGTCGGGGTCGACCGGGCAGCGGCCGAGGAGGATATCGGCCGGCTGTTCGCGCTTGTGCTGCCGGAAGACCTGCCCGGCCTGCAGCAGGCGATCGGGACGGTCGCCGAGCGCCTGGAGGTGATCAGCTCGGACTTTCGCTTCCGCCACGCCGCCACCGGCGAGGTGCGCTGGATCCGTTCGCGTGCCGCGCCGCAGCGGCTTGCTTCGGGCGAGGTGCTGTGCAGCGGCTTCTGGCAGGACATCACCGATATCAAGACGCTGGAGTCCGAGTTGCGCGCGGCGCACGACCAGGCCCAGGCCAGCGCCCAGCAGCTGCGCGTGGTCACCGACTCGCTGCCCGGCATGGTCTACCAGTACCACGTGGCGCCCAACCTGGTGGGCACCTACACGATGGTCAGCGACCAGGGTCCCGAGATGTTCGGCCGCACGCGCGAGTGGATCACCGGCACGCCCAACAGCCTGCTGTACCTCGTCGTCGAGGAGGATCGGCCCCGGCTGATCGGCGCCTTCATCGAGGCCGTCCGCAGCGGCGGCAATGTGGACTTCACGTACCGCTCGCAGCTGGCGGGGGATCGGGTCGGCTGGCTGCGGACGCGCGCCCGCCCGATCGCGCAGGCCGACGGCGGCGTGGCCTGGAGCGGCTTCACCATGGAGGTCACCACGGAGATCGAGGCGCGCCAGCAGTTCGAGGTGGCGCGCGACGCCGCCGAGAGCGCGCAGCAGCGCATCCGCGCGATCTTCGATCACACCCGCATCGGCCTGGTGATGATCGACGCCGACCACCGGTTCTCCGACGCCAACCCCTCGCTGCGCGAGCTGCTGGAGATCGAGGACCAGGAACAGTTCACGCGCGAATTTCCCCGGTTCTCGCCGCCGCTGCAGCCGGATGGACGGGACTCGATGGAGAAGGCGGCGGAGGTCATCGCCACCGCCTTCGAGCGTGGCTACAACCGCTTCGACTGGATGCACCAGACCATTTCCGGCGATCCGCGCCCCTGCGAGATCGCGTTGACGCGCGTGGAGCTGGCCGGCCGGCCGATGATCTTCGCGACGATGACCGACATGCGCGAGCGCCTGCGCTACGAGGCCGAGCTCCGGCAGGCGTCGGAGGAGGCGCGCAGCGCGTCGCGGGCCAAGAGCGACTTCCTGGCCAACATGAGCCACGAGATCCGCACGCCGATGAATGCGATCGTGGGCCTGACCCACCTGGGCCTGTCGAGTGAAGACCCGGGGCGCCTGCGCGACTACCTCGGCAAGATCGACACGGCGGCCAAGTCGCTGCTGCAGATCATCAACGACATCCTCGATTTCTCGAAGATCGAGGCCGGCAAGCTGAGCCTGGAATCCACTCCCTTCGACCTGTACGCGGTGCTCGACAATCTCTCCGGCATGCTCAACCTGCGCGCCGCCGAGAAGGGTCTGGAGCTGCTGTTCGCGGTGGAGCCGGGCATCTGCGCGCAACTGGTCGGTGATCCGCTGCGGCTGGGCCAGGTGCTGCTCAATCTCACCGGCAACGCGGTCAAGTTCACCGAGCAGGGCCAGATCGTGGTGCGCGTGACGACCGCCAAGAAGGGTCGCGACTTCGTGCGCCTGCGCTTCGAGGTGAGCGACACCGGCATCGGCCTGACGCGCGGGCAGATCGAGCACCTGTTCGAGTCGTTCTCGCAGGCCGACAGCTCGACCACGCGGCGCTTCGGCGGTACCGGCCTGGGGCTGACCATCTCCCAGCGCCTGGTCGACCTGATGGATGGCGAGATCGCGGTGGACAGCAGCCCCGGGCAGGGCAGCAGCTTCTACTTCACCGCGCGCTTCAGGCTGGCACCGGCCGCAGCCCGTCGCACGCTCACCCCGCATTCCCTGCGGGGCATGCAGGTGCTGGTGGTGGACGACAACAGCACGGCGCAGGCGATCCTGCGGGCCTACCTGGAATCCTTCGGGTTCGGGGTGCACACCGCCAGCGACGGCCCACGCGCGATCGAGGCGATCACCCGGCCGGGGGCGCCGGACTTCCGGCTGGTGCTGATGGACTGGCAGATGCCGGGCATGGACGGGATCGAGGCGGCGCGACGGATCCGCCGGATCGTCCGGCCGGAGCCGGCCGTGATCATCATGGTGACGGCCTTCGGCCGCGAGGAGGTCGAGCGCCAGGCGCTGTCGACCGGGCTGGATGGCTTCCTGATCAAGCCGGTCAATCCTTCGGTGCTGCTCGACACCATCCTGGATGCCTTCGGCAAGGAAGCTGTGCTCGACCCTGCCAGGGCGGGCGCCCTGGCATCGCGCATTCCGGAAATTGCGCTGCCCGGGCGGCAAGTGCTGCTGGTGGAGGACAACCCCATCAACCAGGAAGTGGCGATGGAGCTGTTGCAGCGCATGGGCATTCGCGTGGACCTGGCCACCGACGGGCGCGAGGCGGTCGAGCGGGCGGCGGGCGCCGACTACGACGCGATCCTGATGGATGTGCAGATGCCGGTGATGGATGGCCTGGAGGCGACGCGTTGCATCCGCCGGCTCGGATCGCCGCGCGCCGCGGTGCCGGTCATCGCCATGACGGCCAATGCCATGGCCGAGGACCGGCAGCGCTGCCTGGAAGCCGGCATGAACGATCACGTCGGCAAGCCGGTCGACGTGGCCCGCCTGCGCGAGGTGCTCGCGCAGTGGATCGCCGGTCCGGCGGCGGCCGCGCCGGTCACCGCCGTGGCGGCCCCCCCCGGCCGCGGACGACAGCGGTGATTTCGATTTCGCGCTGGCCATCCGCCAGATGGGCGACAGCGCACCGCTGTGGCGCAAGCTCGCACGTCGCTACTGCGACTCGGAGGCCGCGGGGCCGCGCATCGCGCAAGCACTGGCGGCGGGCGATCGTGCCGCGGCCAGCCGCGGCGCGCACACGCTCAAGGGCGTGGCGGCCACGCTCGGCCTGCTCGCGCTGCGACGTGCCGCCGCGGCGGTGGAGCACGAACTGGCCGACGACGGTGGCATCGCAATCCCCGACCTGAGCATGCTGGAGCGGGCCGAGGAGACGGCACGCCGGGTGATCGGTCAGCATCTGGCCTCGTGACCGGGGAGGGGAGCAGCACGTGAAATCGCGCATCGCGGTGGTGGATGACGACGCGCTGGTGCGTGACGTCGTCGTGGAGTACCTCGCGGGGCAGGGGCTGGAGGTGCTGGGCCTGGACAGCGGCGAAGCCCTGCGCGCGGCATTCGCCACCGCCCCTCCGGACTGCGTCATCCTCGACCTGGTGATGCCGGGCGAGGACGGTCTGAGCGTGCTGCGCTGGCTGCGCGCGGGGGGCTTGGAGGTCCCGGTCATCATGCTCACCAGCGCCGACGGCACCGCCGATCGCGTGGTCGGCCTGGAACTGGGAGCGGACGACTACGTGTCCAAGCCGGCGGACCTGCGCGAACTGCTGGCCCGCGTGCGCAGCGTGCTCCGCCGCCGGCAGCGCGATCCGCTGCCCGTTGCGGCCCCGGTGCCGGTCGCAGCGGCGGAGCGCCGGGCGACGGCAGCCGGGGAAGCCTGGTTCGGTCGCTGGCGCCTGGACCGTGCGCGGCGGCGCATGGTCGATCCGGGCGGCGAGGTGCTGCCGGTGACCGGTGCCGAGTTCGCCCTGCTGTGCGTATTCGCCGATCATCCCAATGTGGTGATGTCCCGCGAGCGCCTGCTGGAGCTGTCCGGAACCGACCCCGCCGAGGTGTTCGACCGCGCCATCGACCTGCGCATCACGCGCCTGCGACGCAAGATCGAGCCGGTGCCGGGCGATCCGACCGTGATCCGCACGGTGCGCGGGCATGGCGGCGGCTACGAGTATCTGCCATCCGAGGGGCCGAACTACGGGCGCTGACCGCCGCGTCGGCGATCCACCCCGGGATCTGCGAAAAAGCTTGGGTGCGGCTGGAAATCCCCAAGCGAATCGCTACAATACGCGCCCTTTTCGCGGCCTGCCGGTCGCGAGACTCTCGAGATTGAACAGCATGGTTACGATTCGTCTGGCTCGCGCCGGCTCCAAGAAGCGCCCCTTCTACCACGTGGTTGCCACGGACAAGCGCAGCGCGCGCGATGGCCGCTTCATCGAGCGCCTCGGTTATTACAACCCCACCGCGCAGGGCAAGGAGCAGAAGCTCGTGCTCGACGTTGCCAAGCTGCAGGACTGGAAGAGCAAGGGCGCGCAGGTTTCCGAGCGCGTTTCCTATCTCGCCACGACGGTCCCTCCCGCCACGCCTGCAGCGGCCTGAGCGCGATGGGCCACCGGCTGGCGCTCGGTCGCGTCGCCGGGGTGTACGGGGTCAAGGGCTGGGTCAAGCTGCAGTCCTTCACCCGGCCCATCGACAACCTCCTCGGTTATCGCGACGTCTGGCTCGCCAAGGGCGAGGGCTTCGCGGCGCGGATGGTCGAGGGCAAGGTCCACGGCGGCGGCATCGTCGCCCGCCTGAGCGGACCGGATGGACAGCTGATCGAGGACAGGGACGTGGCGGCGGCGCTGATCGGGACCGAGATCCAGGTCGAGAGAAGCCAGATGCCGGCGCCCGAGGCGGGACAGTTCTACTGGTTTGACCTGGTGGGACTCGAAGTGCGGAACATGGAAGGCGTGGTGCTGGGCAAGGTGGACAGCCTGACCAGCAACGGCGCGCAGGACGTGCTGGTGGTGCAGGACGGCGGGACGGAGCGGCTGATTCCGTTCGTGCACGGTCCGATCATCCAGTCGGTGGACCTGGACGGCGGCGGGATCGTCGCGGACTGGCAACCGGATTTCTGAGCAGCGGGCGGTTCAGGACGGCGACGGATGATGAGGATCGAGGTCGTCACGCTGTTCCCGGAACTGGTCGAGGTGGTGACGCGGCATGGCATGCCGCGGGTCGCGGTGGAGCAGGGCGCGCTGGAAGTGGGGTGTCGCAATCCCCGCGACTTCGCGCAGAACCGCTGGCGCAAGGTCGATGAACGGCCTTTCGGCGGTGGGCCGGGCATGGTGATGCAGGCCGAGCCCCTGGCGCAGGCGATCGAGACCGCAAAGGCGGCGCTCGGGCCGGCGACGCGGGTGGTGATGATGTCGCCCCAGGGTGAGCGCATGGACCAGGCCTGGTTCGAGCGCCTGAGCGGGGAAGCCGGGCTGGTGGTGTTGTGCGGTCGCTACGAGGGCGTCGATGAGCGCCTGGTGACCGAGGCGGTGGACGTGGAGCTGTCGCTGGGCGATTTCGTCCTCTCCGGAGGCGAGTTGGCGGCGATGGTGCTGATCGATGGCATCGCCAGGCTGTTGCCCGGGGTGCTCGGTCACGCGGAATCGGCGGGACAGGATTCGTTCTCGAACGGCCTGCTCGACCATCCGCACTACTCGCGGCCGGAGCAGTGGCGCGGGCAGGCGGTACCGGACGTATTGATGAGTGGCGATCACGCCAGACAGGCGCGGTGGCGGCTCAAGCAGGCACTGGGAAGGACGTGGTTGCGTCGCCCGGATCTGCTGGACAGGTTGGAACTGGATGCGGAACAGCAGACCCTGCTCCGCGAATTCGTGGCAGAGCAGAAGGCAGGTGGATCATGAGCAACGCGAACAAGATCATTCAGTCGGTCGACGCCGACCAGTTGAAGACGAACGTCCCGACGTTCAACCCGGGCGACACGGTCGAGGTCAAGGTCAAGGTCAAGGAAGGCGAGCGTGAGCGCCTGCAGGCCTTCGAGGGCGTGGTGATCGCCAAGCGCAGCCGCGGCCTCAACTCCGCGTTCACCGTGCGCAAGGTCGCCCATGGCGAGGGTTGCGAGCGCACCTTCCAGCTGCACAGCCCGCAGGTCGCCGAGATCACGGTGAAGCGCCGCGGCGACGTCGCCCGCGCCAAGCTGTACTACCTGCGCGACCTGGCCGGCAAGAAGGCGCGCATCAAGGAAAAGCTGGCCTGACCCTGCCGCACGTCGCGCCCGGGTGGCGCGACGTCGCGTAGCGGATCCAGCGGTACGAGGGCCTGGACATCGTCCGGGCCTTCGTCGTTTGCCGGCGCCGGATCGCGCATGGAGGTCTTCGTCCGTCGGGATCCGCGCACCGCGGCCCTCATGTCGGTCCGTCAATTTGGCCGGCAACAGGTGCGGGATTCAGGTCTGCCCTGCGGTGCGGCCTTGCCGGGTCGCCGTGCCGGATCCTGCGATCGGCCCGGCCCGACATTCGACTGCATCACACTTGAAAGCGCCGTCCCGCGACCATCGCAAACGGGGATCGGAACGAGGCGCGCGCGCGTCTTGCAGTCGGCTTCGCCACGCCCCTAGTATGGTCCCCGGATCGTGGATCGGATCCGTCCATCTGAAGAAGAACTTGGGAGTTACCACTATGAAGAAGCTCATCGCCGGCACGCTCTTGCTGGCTACGTCCTCGCTGGCGTTCGCGGAAGCTCCCGGCGGCCCGAATTGCGGCTGGGGCAACATGCTGTTCGACGGCCAGAACGGTCTGCCGGCCCACTTCCTGGCCAGCACCACCAACGGCACCTCGGGCAATGCCACCTTCGGCATGACCACCGGCACCAATGGCTGCTCGACCAACGGCAAGATCACCTACGGTGGAAAGTCGATGGTCGGTGCGATGTTCGACGAGTTCTCCGCCGACGTCGCGGTGGGTGAGGGCGATGCGCTGAACGCGGTTGCCGCCGCCTACGGCGTTGCCAAGGAAGACCGCGCCGCGTTCGCGTCGCTGGCCCACCAGAACTTCGCCGTGCTGTATCCGAGCGAGAACGTGACGGCCGAAGAAGTCGCCACGAACCTCGAAGGGCTGATGAAGTCCGACGCGCAGCTGTCGAAGTACGTCATCTGATCTTTCGCGCTGCCGCCGCACGGCGGCGGTCGCTTGGTCAGCTGCGGGCCCGGCATCGTCCAGATGCCGGGCCTTTTATTTGAAACTGCCGACACGATGTACCCGAGGCGCACGCTCGTCCTGATCCTGCTGATCCTGTCCGTCCTGTCGCCAGTCCGCTCCTGGTCGGCCGACGACGGCGCATGGGCGCAGGCGCAGTCAAGCGCGCTGTGGGAGCGCCAGGAATGGCTTCATCTGGGCCATTACAAGCCCGGTACCTGGCCCGGATCCTGGCGCAGCCATACCGACGACACGCGCTTCTTCCTGGCCCCGAACGGGGCGCGGGATCCAAGGGCGGAATTGCAGGCGACCCTCGAGGCCTTTCGTGCGCCCGCCGCACAGGGCGATGCGCACGCGCAATGCCGCTTCGTTGCCCGGCTCGGCTGGCTGCGCGCGCAGGTCGAGCTGGGCGATCTGCCGCAGCCCGACTGTGCGGCGTACCGGGAGTTCAGGACCCAGGTCCAGGCCGGGCAGGCGGTGCTGGTGTTCCCCTCGTACTACCTC
>CAMLNE010000093.1 GCA_946481265.1 uncultured Panacagrimonas sp.
AGGGCATCGCCGATGCCAGCATCATCCAGGTCGATCCGAAGATCGCGGAATTCTTCCTGATGGGCGCACTCAACTGGCTGCCGCGCTGGTATTCGCCGGAGGGATCGATGAGCAGCGCCGACCTGGCGACGCTGTTCATCCGCATGATGTTCGACGGCCTGCGCGCAAGGTCCTGACCGCAGCCTTCGCGCGGCGGGGTGCGGAACGAGGAAGGCGCAGGCTTTACGTCGGACGTTTTACGGCGCAGGCCTTGCACTGCGCACCGGGCTGCAGTGGTGGCCGATCGCCCACAGCACGCGCCCGAGCGAGGGGATGCTGCGCGCCGCCATTGACTTGCCGGTATTGAGCAGCGCCACCGACAGATCGCGCGCCGGGTCCGCCCAGCACACGATGTTGATGAAGCCGAGGTGGCCGAAGGCGCGCGGGCAGTTGCCGCCGTAGAGCCCAAACGGCCGCTCGCCCAGGATGAATCCGGGCGCGAAGCGGATCGGCACCAGCAGGGTGCGGTCGACCTGGATGCGGCCGACCGCGCGCGTGGCTTCGCGCACCGTCTCGGGCTGGAACACGTGGCGGTTCCCGAAGCGGCCCTCGTCGAGCAGCATCTGGTAGAAGCGGCAGGACTCGTCGGCGGTCGAATGGATGTTCGCCGCCGGCACCACCGAGGACAGGAAGGCGTCCGTGTTGGCGATCGGCGCCAGCGCTTCGAAGTCCATGCCCAGCGCGCGCCGGGCCACGCGATTCAGCGGAAAGCCGAGGCGCGGGCCGGTGGAATGGTTGCTGGCCAGTGCGTCGCGGTCCTCGGGGGCCATGCCGTAGCGCAGGTAGCGACAGCCCAGCGGCTCGGCAATCTCCTCGCGCAGCACCTGCGCCAGCGGGCGGCCGCTCACGCGTTGCACCAGTTCGCCCACGATGTAGCCGGCCGTCACCGCGTGGTAGGACTGCTGCTGGCCGAGGCCGGCGCTGGGCCGCGCCGCGCACAGCAGGCGGATCACTTCGTCCCAGTCGGTGAGCAGCGCAGGGTCGATGTGCCGGACCGGCAGCGCGGGGATGCCGGCACGGTGCGCGAGCAGTTCGCGCACGGTCGTGCGGCCCTTGCCGTGCGCGGCATATTCCGGCACGTGATCGGCCACGCGATCATCCAGGCGCAGCCGGCCCAGCTCCACCATCCGGTGCGCGAGCATGGCGGTGATCGCCTTGGAGGCGGAGAACAGGCAGATCGGGGTATCGGTGCGCAGGAGGCGCTTTTCGCCGCCATCGTCCGCGCCGGGTCCGTTGCCCCGCGCATGGCCGATCGCGCGGTTCAGCACCACCTTGCCGCGGCGGCGGATCGTCAGCTGGATGCCCGGATGCAGCCCGGTCCGATACATCGTCTCCACCGCGTGCCATATCTGCTGCACCGCCTGCGGCGCCAGGTCCGCCTCCTGCGGTGCGCACTCGACACGTGGGTCGAAATGGGTCAGGCCGGCGAGGTCGCGCGGGACCTCGACCAGGTTGCGATGTCGCGGCATGCGAAGGTCCGAAGGGCGCCGTGGGCGCGAAGCGCGCGATTGGAGGCGGCCGCGAGCCGCGGGTCAATGTCGATTGCGCCAGCGGACGGCTGGATTAAAGTGAGGGTCCGCCATCGTGCCGCGAGACCCCAGGAGATTCCGATGAACGCCGTGCTCAAGCCCGATCATCCGTCCGTGCGTGACCGCGTCTCCAGGGAAGAGTGGAACCTGCGTGTCGATCTCGCCGCGGCCTACCGGCTGGTCGCGCTGTTCGGCTGGGACGACTTGGTGTTCACGCACATCTCGGCGCGCCTGCCCGGGCCGGACCACCATTTCCTGATCAATCCCTACGGCTGGATGTTCGAGGAGATCACCGCCTCCTCGCTGGTCAAGATCGACCTGCACGGCAACAAGCTGATGGACACGCCGTACGACATCAACCCGGCCGGATTCACCATCCACAGCGCGATCCACGCCGCGCGCGAGGACGTGGTCTGCGTGATGCACACGCACTCCATCAACGGCGTCGCCGTCTCGGCACAGAAAGAGGGGCTGCTGCCGCTGTCGCAGACCGCGGTGATCGCCGGGGCCTCGCTGGCCTACCACGACTACGAAGGCATCGCGCTGTACGAGGACGAGAAACCGCGGCTGGTCGCGGATCTCGGCGACAAGATGACGATGATGCTGCGCAACCACGGCCTGCTGACCGCCGGCGCCAACTGTGCCGATGCCTTCATGCGCATGTACTTCCTCGAGGCCGCCTGCATGATCCAGGTGCGCGCGCAGGCCGGTGGCGGACCGCTGCATGCGGTGCCGCAGAAGGTGCTGGACACCATCGACGAGCAGATCGACATGGCGATGCGCGGGCAGTTCGGATCGCTGGCCTGGCCGGGCCTGCTGCGCAAGCTGGACCGGCGCAACCCGGGCTACCGCGACTGAGGACGCGGACGGCGCCGGGCGGGCGGGGGACCGCTGCGCCGCGCTATCGGGTGCCTTCTCCGGCGAGCTGGTCCGCCAGCGCACCGAGCCGGGCGATGCCCGCGCGCAGATCGTCGTCCCAGGGGTGGCCGTGGTTGAGCCGGATGCAATGACCATAGGCGCGGCGCGGCGAGAACATCGGTCCCGGTGACAGGCCGATCCCCTCCGCTGCGGCCATGCGATGCAGGCACAGCGCGTCGACGTGGGTGGGCAGTTCGACCCAGGTGAAGTAGCCGCCGCGGGCCCGCGTCGCGCGTGTCTGCGCCGGGAAGTGCTGGACGATCGCGCCGAGCATTTCCTCCTGCTGGGCGCAGAGCACGCGGCGCAGGCGGCGCAGATGGGCGTCGTAGCCGCCGCGGCGCAGGTAGTCGGCCAGGCCTTCCTGGGCGGGGATGTTGGTCGCCAGGCTGCACATCGTCTTGAGCTTGAGCAGCCGGTCCGCGTAGCGGCCGGCGGCGACCCAGCCGATGCGCCAGCCGGGCGCCAGGCACTTGGCGAAACCGCCGCAGTGCAGGACCAGGCCCTCCTCGTCGAAGCACTTGTAGGGGCGCGGCGCGCGCGCGCCGAAATACAGCTCGGCGTAGACGTCGTCCTCGATCAGCGGAATGCCGCGTTGCGCCAGCAGGCGCACGATCTGCGGCCGGCGCGCATCGGGCACCGTGGCGCCCAGCGGGTTCTGGAAGCTGCTCATGAACCAGCAGGCGCTGACCGGGTGTGCGTCGAGGACCTCGCGCAGGGCCTCCGGATCGATGCCCTCGACCGGGTCGGTGCGCACTTCCACCGCGCGCAGCCCGAGGCGCTCGATCGCCTGCAGCGCGCCGTAGAAGGCCGGCGATTCGATCGCCACCAGGGCGCCGGGCCGGGTCACCGCCTGCAGGCAGAGGTTGAGGGCCTCCATCGCGCCGTTGGTGACCAGGATGCCGTCGGCCGCGACCTCGGCGCCCAGCAGCAGGTAGCGGCGTGCGATCTCGGCGCGCAGCGCCGGGCTGCCGGGGGGCAGGTCGGTGACCGAGGCCCAGGGGTCGAGCCGGCGCGTGCTGCGCGCCAGCGAAGCGGCCAGCGTGTGGAGCGGAAACAGCAGCGGGCTGGGAAAGGCGGAGCCGAAGGGCAGCAGGCGCCGCTCGCGCGTGGCGCCCAGGATGTGGAAGACCAGGTCCGAGACATCGACGTCGACTGCGTCGGCTGTGCGGTCACGCGCCGGCGGCTCGGCCGGCGGCGGCAGTCGCCGCGAGACGTAGTAGCCCGAGCGTGGCCGGCTGCGGATCAGGCCGCGCGCCTCCAGCAGCGAATAGGCCTGCAGCACGGTGGCCTGGCTCAGCGCGCGGCGTTCGCGCAACGCGCGCACGGAGGGTAGGCGGTCGCCGGGCTGCAGCGAACCCGCGGTGATCATCTGCTCGACATTGTCTGCGAGCTGTTCGTACAGGGTCGGCGGCGATGCCGGCTTTCTGTTGCGCGCCGGATCGTGAGCATCTGTACCTGCCGGAGCCGCGTCGCGTTTCCTATCATCCATTCGGATCTTTCACGCAGAGGCTCTGAAGATGACCGGCATCGATCGGGATTTTCGCGACGAAACGCACGATAACCAGCGTGTGGGGGTCGTGGCCACCATCCTGAGCGTGCTCGCGGCATTCTTCGGCGTGCAGAGCTCGCGCGCGCGCAAGCGCGATTTCTCGCACGGCTCGCCGGTGCTGTTCATCGGCATCGCCCTTGCCCTTACCGTCGGCTTCGTGCTGACCCTGGTGCTCATCGTCCAATTGCTCATCCGGCAGGCGGGCATGGGCTGATGAACCGCCTGCGCATGGCCGGCGGCGCGCTGGGCCTGCTGCTCCTGGCCTGGACCGGGCTGGCCGCTGCCGCCGGGCCCGTTGCCGCGGAACTCGACACCGCGGAACTCGACACCATGGAGCAGCGCATGCTCGCCTGCGCGGCCTGCCACGGCGAGCAGGGCCGCGCCACCGCCGACGGCTACTTTCCGCGCATCGCCGGCAAGCCGGCGGGCTACCTGTTCGAGCAGCTCCTCAACTTTCGCGATGGCCGCCGTCGCTACGCGCCGATGAACTACCTCGTCGATCGCCAGCGCGAGGCATACCTTCTGCGCATGGCGGAGCACTTCGCCGCCCTGGACCTGCCGTATCCGCCACCGGAGCGGACCGCGGCCGGGGCACAGACCCTGGCGCGGGGCGAGGCCCTGGTGCACCAGGGTGACGCCGCACGCGAACTGCCCGCCTGCACGGCCTGCCACGGCGAGCGCCTGACCGGCATCGAACCGGCGGTGCCGGGCCTGCTCGGACTGCCGCACGACTACGTGGTGGCGCAGATCGGGGCCTGGCGTGAGCAGATCCGCCACGCGCGTGCGCCGGACTGCATGGCGCAGATCGCCGAGCGGATGACCCCCGGGGACATCGAGGCCGTCGCGGCCTGGCTCGCCGCGCAGCCGGTTCCGACCGACTCGCACGCGCCGCGCATTCCGCTGGATCCACCGATCGCCTGCGGCAGCCTGGAGGAGCGCCCATGAGTCGCCTGTCGCGCTGGCTGTGCCTGCTGACCCTGCTGGCGCTGGGGCTCGCCGCGCTGGGCGGCATCGCGTGGATGGGATTGCGCGTGGACACCGCTGAGCCCGGCCTGGTGCCGGCGGTGGCGGCGGACGTCGCCGACCCGGTGGCGCGCGGGGCCTACCTGGCGACGGCGGCCAACTGCCTGGGCTGCCACACCGAGCGCGGCGGCGCCCCGTACGCGGGCGGCCGCGCCATCCCGACGCCCTTCGGCGTGTTCCACTCGCCGAACCTGACGCCGGACACCCGGACCGGCATCGGCAGCTGGAGCGCGGAGGATTTCTGGCATGCCCTGCACGACGGCAAGCGGCCGGACGGCTCGCCTCTGTATCCCTCCTTTCCCTATACGCACTACACCCGGCTGAGCCGTCCGGACGTGGACGCGATCCGCGCCTACCTGCTCAGCCTGGACCCGGTGCAGCGCGCCAACCGTCCCCACGAGCTGCGCTTTCCCTACGATCAGCGCTGGCTGCTGGTCGCCTGGCGCGCGCTGTTCTTCCGCCCCGGCGGCTACCAGATGGATGCCGCCCAGGACGCCACCTGGAACCGGGGCGCCTACCTGGTGCAGGGCGTCGCCCATTGCGGCGCCTGCCACGAGGCGCGCAACTCCCTGGGCGCGATCGTCTCGCGCCGCAACCCGGCCGGTGGCGTGGTGCTGAACTGGTACGCGCCCGCGCTGGATGCGGGAACCGAGGCCGGCGTGTCGCACTGGAGCCAGGAAGACGTGGTCAGGCTCCTGCGCGACGGCCGCACCGAACAGGCGAGCACGCTCGGGCCGATGGCCGAGGTGGTCTACGACAGCCTGCAGCATCTGCACGACGAGGACATCGGCGCGATGGCGCACTACCTGCGCGCCTTGCCGGATCGCGGGCCGGCGCCGGATCCCGCCATCATCGCCGCGGCGGCCGCCGCCGCATCCGATGTTCCACGGTCGCCGGCCATGGAACGCGGCGCCAGGGGCTATGCGAAGCACTGCGCCGACTGCCACGGCGAGAACGGCGAGGGCCGCGCGCCGGCCGCACCGGCCCTGGCCGGCAATCGCGCGCTGACCCTGTCGTCGGCGGTCAATCCGATCCGCGTCGTGCTGTACGGCGGTTTCGCACCGGGCACGGCCGGCAATCCCGAGCCCTTCGGCATGCCGCCCTTCGACGGCACGCTCGACGATCAGCAGATCGCCGACATCCTGAGCTTCGCGCGCCACGCCTGGGGCAATGCGGCCCCGCCGGTGCGCGCCTTCCAGGTCCAGCGCGAGCGCAGCGGCCCGCTCTGGTAGCCGGCGACGGCTGCCCCGTCGCGATCCGGGGGCGCCGTCCGCCGCGTACGCAACCGCGGATCCGTCGCCCGGGCCCGCACCGCGCAGGACGAATCCCGGATCGGCTCAGCGCTTGAGCTGATCCGGAAAGTAGTGGCGGGTCTTCTCCACCTTGGGCATGGAGACGCCGGCGATATAGGGCTGGAAGGGGTTTCGCGCGGCGTAGTCCTGGTGATAGGCCTCCGCCATGTGGAAGGCCTCCAGCGGCTCGAGCCGGGTGACGATGGGTGAGCGGAACACCTTGGCGTCGTCGAGCGTGCGGATGTAGGCCTCGGCGACCCGCTTCTGCCCGGCATCGGCATAGAAGATCGCCGACCGGTACTGGTGCCCGCGATCGTTGCCCTGGCGATCCAGCTGGGTGGGATCGTGCGCGCTGCCGAAGAACACCTTGAGGATGCGGCCGAAGCTGATGCGCGCGGGATCGTAGACCAGCTTCACCGCCTCCGCGTGCCGGGTGCGGCCGCTGCAGACCGTCTCGTAGTTGGCGGTCGACGCGTCATCACCGGCATAGCCCGAACTCACCTCGAGCACGCCGTCGAGCTGCCGGTACACCGCCTCGACGCACCAGAAGCAGCCACCGGCCAGCACCACGCTCTGCGGACCGTCCCCGAGAGGAAGATCTTCCGGCGGATCCGGGAAGGCGTGGTGCGGCGCGCTGCGCGATGCAGAGGGAAGGTCGCATTCGAGGGACATGGTTTTCTCCTGGACGTGGGGTGCCGGGATCACGGGCATCCATCGCTGGGTCGATTCTGCCGCGTGGCGCGCCATCCGGGGGCGGCGCACGGACGATTCGGCACGCATCGCGGATGTCCCGCCATCGGGCGACTCAGGGCGGTGCGAACAGCGTGACGGTGCGCTCCGGCAGCATGGTCTGTACCTGCAGCGAGGGGCGCAGGCGGCGCATGTCGACGAAGAAGTCGTCGAGGCGCACCAGGAAGGGAATCGGGACCAGGGGCTGGTCGAGCGGCCGGGTGAAGTCGTCCCAGTGCATGGGAATCACGCGGCTGGCGCCGACCGCATCGACCGTCTCGCGCAGGTAGGGTTCGAGCGCATCGATCATCGCCACGCCCAGAAAGGCGACGTCCGCGTGCCGGCCATCGAGCGCGCCCGGCACGAAGCCGGCGCTGCCGTGATGCAGCAGGCTGCCCTGCGGGTGGGAGACCAGGATCGAGTAGGTGCCACCGAGCCTGTAGTCGAGATAGCGGGCGGGCGGTATCAGGGGCGCGGCGATCTCGCCGCGCGGCCTGCCGCCGGTGCGCCCCGCATGCGTGCTTTCCACGAAGCTCACCTGGAAATCGCCGAATTGCAGGGGGATGGCCGGGTCGGCCTCGACCAGGCGCGATTCCGCCAGCTGTGCGCCGCGGCCGACCTGCAGGGTGCTCGGCGATCCGACCAGCCGGGCGCCGGTCAGGCGTGCCACCACGCCCGCATCCATGGCGTGATCGAAGTGCGAGTGCGAGACCAGCACGGCGTCCAGGGACCTGACTTCCAGGCGCTCGAGCCAGGCGCGGATCCGCGTTTCACTGGGTTCGATGGGCCGGTTGAACAGCATCGGCAGCAGTCCCGGCGGACGGCTGAAGAAGGGATCGATCATCACCGCATGCCGGCCGTCGCTGAGCAGCAGCGCGCTGACGCCGAGCCAGGTGGCGCGCAGGGCGAGGGGATGGGCGCTGGTCTGGCGCGGGATCAGGTGGTCGTGGTACTCGGCCAGGCCCGGCCGTTCGTACCAGAACGCGACCAGCAGCACGCCCAGGACCAGCAGTCCGACAACGAGGATCCGTGCGAGTCGGCGCATGGGCCGCTCAGGGTGCTCGCGGCGCGCTGGCGCCGGGCGGTCGCAGGCTTGCGTCGAAGAACGTCATGGCGGTGTCGATGACGATGCGGGCAGAGGGATGATAGTCGTCGGCGATCCAGCGCATGGCGATGTGGATCACCGCGCCGACGAGGCCGGCGGTGACCAGGTCGGGGGCGGCGGAGCGGCGTGCATCGCCTGCTGTGCCGACCGGTGTGCGCGGCGGCGCCAGTTCCCTGATCAGGTCGGCGAAGCCGAAGGTGGCGCGCAGTGCCCGGCTTTCCATCGCGGCGCTCACCGTGAGCACCTCGATCATCACGATGCGCGCGAGGCGCGGATCCTTCTGCAGGCCGCGGAAGAACACGCCCAGGCCTGCCCGCGCCATCTCGGCCGGAACCGGCGCGCGGCGCGCGGCGGCCGCCACGAAGTCCTGGCGCAGCCGCTCGATCAGGTGCTCGTAGACCGCGCAGAACAGGGCTTCGCGATCGCTGAAGGATTCGTAGAAATAGCGCTCGGTGAGCTGCGCCTCGGCGCACAGCTCGCGCACCGTGACCGGGTGGTAGCCGCGTGTGCCGAAGCACTCGACGCCGGCCGCGACGAACTGGCGGCGACGCTCCTCGATGCGCTGGCTGGCATCCACCCCGCGGTAACGGCGCGCCCGACCGGGCGGCGGGGCGGCGGACCTGGCTGGCGGGACAGGACGCTTGCTCATTGCGGCATATTGACACGATGCGTTGTCAGAAATAAAGTGACAACGCATCTTGTCAACAAGAGGCCGGAGCACGGTTTACCGGCGCAGGGCCTGGCGGGACGCTCACCACGACAACGAACAGGGGCTCTCATGAAATCCTTCCAGGACAAGGTCGCCGCCATCACCGGCGCGGCCTCCGGCATCGGACGTGCTCTGGCCATCGAGCTGGCGCGCCGCGGCTGCAACCTCGCGCTCAGCGACGTCAACACGCAGGGTCTGGCGGAGACCGTGCAGCTCGCGCACGACGCCGGGCGCGTCACCATCACCTCGCAGAAGCTCGACGTGTCCAACCGCGAGGCGGTGCAGGTCTGGGCCGACAAGGTGGTGGCGGATCACGGCGCCGTGAACCTGATCTTCAACAACGCCGGCGTGGCGCACGGCTCGACCATCGAGGCCGCCGCCTACGAGGACTTCGAATGGATCATGGGCATCAATTTCTGGGGCGTGGTGCATGGCACCAAGGCCTTCCTGCCGCACCTGCGCGCCTCGGGTGACGGCCACGTGGTCAATATCTCCAGCGTGTTCGGCATCATCGGCGTGCCCACCCAGGGCACCTACAACGCCACCAAGTTCGCGGTGCGCGGCTTCACCGAGGCGCTGCGCCAGGAACTGGACCTGCAGGGCGGGACGGTCAGCGCCACCAGCGTGCATCCGGGCGGCATCAAGACCAACATCGCCAACGCCGCGCGCTTCGACAAGAGCACCGAGTCGATCACCGGCCAGGACCAGGAAGCGAGCAAGCGCAACTTCGAGAAATTGTTCCGCACCACGCCCGAGCAGGCGGCCCGGACCATCCTGCGTGGAGTCGAGAAGAACGCCCGGCGCGTGCTGATCGGCGCGGATGCCCATGCCATCGATGCGCTGCAGCGCATGCTGCCCAGCGGTTACCAGCGGATCCTCACCGGGCTGACCCGGCGCCAGAGGCGCTGAAGGCGTCGTAGGCTGTGCCCCCTGGGGTGTGCGCGTGCCGTGTCGGGGAACAAGGGCGCGCGCGCCGCTTCGCACGTCCTGCGCCGCACACCGGGTGGCGACAGGCGGCACGACGGGGAGAGAGGTCATGAAGGCACTGAGTCCACTGGACCAGCTGTTCCTGATGCTGGAGCGCCGCAACCAGCCGATGCACGTGGGCAGCCTGATGCTGTTCGCACCGCCGCCCGGCACCGGCGCCGTCGACGTGCGCGCCCTGGTCGAGCAGATGGCGGCGGCCGCGCACGCCGAGCCCCCGTTCAACCAGCGCCTGACGCGCAAGCTCGGCCTGCCGTTCTGGATCGAGGACGGCGACTTCGATCTGAGCCACCACTTCCGCCACCTCGCGCTGCCACAGCCCGGGCGCATCCGCGAGCTGCTGGCGATGGTGTCGAACCTGCACTCGAGCCTGCTCGACCGTGAATTCCCGCTGTGGGAGACCACCTTCATCGAGGGTGTCGCCGACGGCCGCTTCGCGCTGTACAGCAAGATGCACCACGCGATGGTCGACGGCGTGGCAAGCATGCGCCTGCTCGAGGCGATCATGTCCACCGATCCAGAGGCGCGCGACATGCCGGCCCCCTGGGCGGCAAGACGGCCTGCGCGGCGCAAGGCCGGCGTAATCGCCGGTCCCACCTCGGCGCTCGCCTCCGCGATGAGCCAGGTCAAGGCCCAGGCCAAATCCTGGCCCGCGGTCGCGCGTGCGCTCGTCAGCACCTACCGTCAGGCACGCAGCGATACCGAGTTCGGCGACCTGTTCCGCGCGCCGACCACGCTCTTCAACCGGCGCATCGGCAACGCGCGCCGCTTCGCCGCGCAGTCCTGGGCGCTGGCGCGGGTGCGTGCGGTGAGCAGGAAGCTGGGCGGCACGCTCAACGACATCGTGCTGGCGATGTGCGCTTCGGCGCTGCGTCGCTACCTGATCGAGCAGGATGCGCTGCCGGAGCGGCCGCTGATCACCATGATGCCGATGAGCCTGCGCCGCGACGACAGCGACGCCGGCAACCAGATCAGCATGGTGATGGCCAACCTGGGCACGCACATCGCCGATCCTGCCGAGCGCCTGGGCCTGATTCGGCGCAGCGTGGCCGCGTCCAAGCAGCGCCTGTCGAGGATGTCGCCGGCAGAGATCATGAATTACACCGGGCTGCTGGCAGGGCCGGCGGGCCTGAATCTCGCCACCGGCATTGCCCCCGGCACGCAGCTCTACAACGTGGTGATCTCCAACGTGCCCGGCCCGCGGCAGCCGCTGTACTGGAACGGCGCCCGGCTGGAAGGCATGTATCCGGTGTCGATCCCGGTGGACGGCATGGCCCTGAACATCACCGTGGTGTCGTATGCCGACCAGCTCAACTTCGGCCTGATCGCCTGCCGCCGCTCGGTGCCGCACGTGCAGCGCATGCTCGAGTACCTCGAGACGGGTCTGGCAGAGCTCGAAGCGATCTGAAGGAGCGCCGGGGACACAGGGCGAGCGGCCCCGCGCGGTGGTCCGCCCGGCGCTTTGCCTGCAGCGGCGATCGGGCCCCGATCCGATGCGGCCACGACGCGCAAGGCCGCACTGATCGTTGCCGGGGGTGATCCCCCGTGCGGGCACGCCCGCAGGCTTCCGTCTGCGGCGCGGCCAGCTACACTGCCCTCTTAAATTGGCTTACTGCGCCCGCGTTCCATGTCCACCGGTGGTGCCTACGACCTGTTCGATGACCAGACTCCGCCCACGGCCCCGCCGGCGGAGAGCTCGCACGAGCGGATCGTCCCGCAGCCCTGCCTGCGCCTGTTCACGCATCGCATCAACACCTGGTTCCGCGGCCGTCCGGATCGTCGCCCGATCGGTGCCGCACGCCTGAGTTTCGATTACGCGGGCAAGCGGCACGCGCCGGTCGGTTCGCGGGGGGCGCGCGCGATGCCCATCGAGGAGCCGTTCCGCAACGGGGCTGCCGAGCTCGACGCGCTGGAACGCCTGGCCGAGCTGCACATGACCGACGCCGGCGAGGTCGAGGGCGTCTACTTCGATCGCGACCCCGTGCTGCGTGCCGGGGACTTCGTGCTGGAACGCGGTCGCGGCGTGCTCGCCACGCCCGACCACTGGCTGCACCTGCTGCCGCGCCTGTCCGGTTCGGGCTTCCGCCTCGAGTTCGCACCGGACTTTCCGGTCGAGCTGCTCAAGGCGCCCGACCAGTGGCGGGTGGACGTGGCCAGCCGCGGGCAGGGCAAGTGGTTCGACCTCGGGCTGTCGCTGGACGTGGACGGCCAGCGCGTCGAACTGCTGCCGATCCTGCGCCGCCTGCTCGCCGATCGCAGCTTCCCGCGCCGGCCCGTGCCCAACGAGCCGGCCGAC
>CAMLNE010000094.1 GCA_946481265.1 uncultured Panacagrimonas sp.
ACCGTCAGGCCTTCCTTGAGCGAGAGCTGGAACCAGTCGCGGCAGGTGACGCGGTTGCCGGTCCAGTTGTGGAAGTACTCGTGTGCAATGACCGACTCCACGCCGTCGTAATCGCCATCGGTCGCGGTCTGCGGCGAGGCCAGCACGTAGCGCGCGTTGAACAGGTTCAGCCCCTTGTTCTCCATCGCGCCCATGTTGAAATCGCGCGCGGCCACGACCATGTACGTGTCGAGGTCGTACTCGAGCCCGTATACCGACTCGTCCCAGCACATGGCCTTCTGCAGCGATTCCATCGCGTGCGCCACGCGCTCCTCGTTACCGCGATCGACGTAGAAGCGCAGCGCGACATCGCGGCCGGATGGCGTGCGGTGACGGCCCTCGACGCAGGCGAGGTCGCCCGCGACCATTGCGAACAGGTAGCAGGGCTTGGGATGCGGGTCATCCCAGACCGCGTAGTGGCGCCCCTCCCCCGCCGTCCCGGATTCCACGCAGTCGCCGTTGGCGAGCAGCACCGGGTAGCGTGTCTGGTCGGCCTGCAGGCGCACCCGAAAACGGCTCAGCACGTCGGGCCGGTCCAGCGCGTAGGTGATGCGTGAAAAGCCCTGCGCCTCGCACTGCGTGCACAGCATCGGGCCGGAGCGATACCAGCCTTCCAGGGCGGTGTTCTTCTCGGGGTCGTGACGCACACGCGTCAGGAGCTGGAAAACATCCGGGACCGATCCGATCACCAGCTTGTCGGCCTCGACCCGCCAGGCCTCTTCGGGCAGCGGCTGTCCGTCGAGTTCGACCGACAGCAGTTCCATGTCGCGGCCGTCGAGCACCAGTGGCGCGGCGGCGTCGGCGCCCGTGCGGCGACGCAGGAAAAGACGAGCCTCGACGGTGGTCAGGGCCTCGATGCTGACATTCAGCTCGATGCGGTCGAGGAGGAAATCGGATGCCCGGTAATCGCTGCGGAAGATCACGCGAATAAGGTCGGATGAAGGCGGATCGGCACGCTGGCTGGCCGGCCAGCAGGGGCCCCGCATTGTAGGTTGTCAGTGCCGGGCCTGCCGGATAGCATCGCCCGGTCCTGACACCTGATGATTCGCTCGGAGCCTCCCATGACCGCTGCTGACATGATCCGCAACCTTCCCAAGGCTTTCGATGCGTCCGCCGCCCAGGGCACCGACTGCATCATCCAGTTCAACTGCTCCACGCCGATGCACGTGATCATCAAGGACGGCACCTGCACGACCGGCGAAGGCACGGCGACCGGCGCCGACCTGGCACTGACCATGGAAGACGACGATCTCGTGGCCCTGATGAAGGGCGAACTCAACGGCATGCAGGCGTTCATGACCGGCAAGCTGCAGGTCGAAGGCGACATGATGCTGGCACAACGCATGGCGAGCTTCTTCGACTCCTCGAAGGTCTGAGCGCCTGGCCCTGGGCCAGCCACGCATGCAAGACACGACCCCGGGCGGCGACGCCCGGGGTTTTTCTTTGCAGCCGGTCGGGGATTGGCTCGCCCTGTGTGCCCGCCACCGGCCCGACTGGAAGCCGCTGAGCATCGACTGGACCTCGGCCGAGCAGCGCAGCCGGATCCGGGCAGGACGTCGTCAGCTGCTCGCGCGCGCCGTCGGCCTGCACCTGAAGCGCGACGCATGCGTGCTCGACGCCACCGGCGGACTGGGCCGGGACGCCTTCACGCTCGCCGCGCTGGGCGCCTGCGTTGTGCTGGTCGAGCGCCAGCCGCTGGTGGTCGAGCTGCTGCGCGATGCTCAGCGCCGGGCCCGGCTGTGCGCGGACCCTGCCATCGTCAGCGCCGCGGACCGCCTGCGCATCATCGCCTCGGACACCTTCGACGTGGATGCGGCGCAGGGCCCGTTCGACGCCGCCTACCTGGACCCCATGTATCCGCACGACGGCAAGACCGCCCTGCCGCAGAAGGAGATGCAGATGCTGCGCGATCTCGCCGGCGACGATCCCGACGCGGCAGCGTTGCTCGCGCACGTACGCGGGCTGGCGCCGCGCGTGGCGGTGAAGCGGCCGCTCAAGGCCGAGTTCCTGGGATCGGCCCGCCCCGACAGCATCATGGAAGGAACACAGGCGCGCTTCGATCTTTACCTTTGCGCCCGGCCCTGAGCACACTGTCCCACCATGCTCCGCCTGACCCTGATACGCCACGCCAAATCGTCCTGGAACGATCCCTCCATGGCGGACTTCGAACGCCCGCTCAACGATCGCGGGCGGCGCGATGCGCCCGTGATGGCGGCACGCGCCGGCGCCATGCGACGGCGACCCGACCACCTGGTATCGAGCCCGGCGCTGCGCGCCATCAGCACCGCCCGCATCTTCGCCGGCGCGCTCGGGTTCTCCGAAGATGACATCCGGCTCGAACCGCGCATCTACGACGCGAGCCCGCAAACGCTGATCGAACTGGTCCGCGAACTGGAACCGGCGGCGCGGCACGCGATGCTGTTCGGCCACAACCCCGGCTTTTCCGAGCTGGCGTGCTGGCTGGCCACCTGTCCGTTCCACGAGCTGCCGACCTGCGGCATCGCAAGCCTGGAGCTGCAGATCAGCGACTGGCGCGAACTGGGGCCGGGCTGCGGCCGCCTTGCCGCCTTTCTCTACCCGAAGGACGGCACGGACTGACCCGCCCCGCGGGGATGCAGGGCCTGCGCTCGTTCGGCCTCACGCGATGACGTCGCCGCATGCGGATCGATCACCCTTGCGTCGAGCCGCGCCTCGACGCAGGCCTTGCGCGATCAGCTCTTGAATGCGGCGAGGTAGCGCCGCGCGTTCTCGCGGTAGAACTGCGCGTTCACCTGCAGGCCCTGGATCTCCTGCGGCGACAGCTCGCGCACGACCTTGCCGGGGGTGCCCATGATCAGCACGCCGTCGGGATAGGTCTTGCGTTCGGGAATCAGCGTGCCGGCGCCGACCAGGCTGTTGCGGCCGATCTTCGAGCCGTTGAGGATCACCGACTTGATGCCGATCAGCGACCCTTCCCCGATCTCGCAGCCGTGCAGCATCACCATGTGCCCGATCGTGCAGTTGGCGCCGATGCGCAACTGGAAGCCGACGTCGGTATGCAGCACCGAGGCATCCTGGACGTTGCTGCCCTGGCCCACGATGATCTCGTCGCAGTCGCCGCGCAGCACGCAGTTGAACCAGACGCTGGCCTGCGCCTCCAGGGTCACGCGGCCGATGACGGTCGCGTTCGGCGCCACGAAGTTGTCGCCCTTGAGCAGCGGCGCGTGATTGTCCAAGGTATGGATCATGTCGAAGGAAGATCGAAGCGGGCGTAGAAGCCGCACTATGGCCGCGGCCCTCGGAGCCTCGCAAGCCGCCTGGTTGCTGCTGTTCGGCCTGCTGCTGTCCGCCTGCGGTGGCGGCGACCGCGATGCGCTGCATCTGCCGCGGCTGGACGCCGATGCCAGCATCCTCGCCTTCGGCGATAGCCTGACCCACGGCAGCGGGGCGGACCGCGCGCAGAGCTATCCCGCCGTGCTGGAGGACCTGATCGGCTACCGGGTGATCAATGCCGGTGTACCGGGCGAGACGACCGCGCAGGGACTCGAGCGCCTGCCCGGCGTCCTCGACCGCACGCAGCCTGCGCTGGTGATCCTGTGCCTGGGCGGCAATGACATGCTGCGCAAGCAGGATCGCGCACGCATGAAGGACAACCTCGCGCAGATGATCGAACTGATCCGCGGCCGCGGCATCGGCGTGGTGCTGCTCGGGGTGCCGGAACCGCGCGTGTTCGGGCTCGCCACCGAAACCTCGTATCTGGAACTGGCCAGCCAATTCCAGCTGCCGCTCGAGTCCCTGGCCCTGCCCGACATCCTGGGTGACGACGCGCGCAAATCGGATCGCATCCATCCCAACGCACGCGGCTATGCGGACCTGGCCGCGGCGGTCGCCCGACTCCTGCGGGAGACCGGGGCGGTCTGAAGGGACTACCAGAAGCTGCCGGCCAACCGCGTCATCGAGCGCTGCAGGTTGGACCTGGCCTGCGCTTCGCGGCGCGTGCGGAACCACTCGGTGAAGTAGATCTGCTCGCGTTCAAGGAAGGCGTTCAGGATCCGGCGGCGTGCCGGACGGAACTGCAAGGTGGGCACATGCCGGTACTCCTGGCGCACCTGCTGTTCGTACTCGTCGAAGCGCTTGGCCCCGGCGCCGAGGATCGACAGGTCGATATCGGACATCAGCTCCTCGTCCGACGTCTGTGGCTGGCCGTCGTGGCAGGTGACCATGATCAGCGAGGTGATGCATTCCTGCAGCGCGATCGACGCCCCTGCCGTGCGCAGCTCGTGCTGCGCCCACTCCGCACTTCTCAGTTCATTGTCGCCCTTGCGCGGATCGTAGATCGCGTCATGGAACCAGATCGCGAGTTCGATGGTGGCACTGTTGTACGCCAGCGCCTGCGTCTCGTTCAGCCGTTGCAGACATTCGGCGATGTGGTGCAGCGTGTGATAGGCACGGTGCGTCTCCGAATAGCGCTGGCGCAGTTCCGCATGCAATTCCATGCGGGCGGTCAGGCCCAGGTCGGTCCAGGGCTGCTTCCAGCGCGCCAGGTTCATCATCGGCTGGCGATTGCCTGCAGGCGCGGCAGCACCGTGGCGGCACGCTCGGGAATGCGCAGCCCGACCACCGAGGAGACCTCGGACTCGCCGGGGTTGATCTCGATGGTGGGGATGCCGATTCGCGCCGCGCGCACAACCGGGCCCGAAATGTAGGGGAAGACGCTCGTGGTGCCGATGCTCATCACCAGGTCCACCCCCTCGTCCAGGGTGGATCCCAGCCGCTCCATCGCGGTGGCCGGCAGCGGCTCGCCGAACAGCACCACGCGCGGCCGCACGGGCCCGTGGCAGTCCTCGCAGCGCGGCGGCGACTGCAGGTGCGAATAGTCCTGCACCCACCATTCGCGCCCGCATTCCAGGCAGAACAGTTCGTGCACGTTGCCGTGGATCTCGACCAGGTGCTCCTGGCCGGCGTCGCGATGGAATCCGTCGATGTTCTGGGTCAACACGGTGAAGCGGCGAAAACCGTTGGCCATGCGCGCGAGGGCCAGGTGCCCCGCATTGGGGCGGGCACCGCGGCAGGCGGACTCGACCTGCATCAGGTATTTCCAGGTCACCGCCGGGCGCGCATGCAACATCTGCCCGGACAAGGCCACCTCGATGGGCAGTGCGTCCTCGGTCAGCTCCGATTCGTAGAGTCCCCCGATTCCGCGATACGTGGGCAGGCCGGAGTCGGCGGAAATGCCGGCGCCGGTGATCACCAGCACACGGCGGGCACGCCGCAGCAGTGCGCCGGCTTCCTCGACGAGTCCTTCCGCACTCACGCGGCCTGGCCCGCGATCAGGTGCAGCGTCTTGACCATCCGCATCATCCTCACCTCGACCCTTTGTCCCGCCACATGGCCCGCAGATCCGCGCAAGAGCCGCTCGACACGCTCACGGCCTCCAGGACAAGGCCTTCGTCCGGTTCGGCCGCCACGGCGACGATGGCGTCTCCATCGGCGACATCGCCCGTGCCACCACTCTGAGCGAGAGCACGCTCTGCTGGCACTTTAGCGGCAAGGCGGAATTGTATCTTCAGTGCCTGGACCGGCTGCATGCCCTGATCCGCGAGCCCATCTTCGACCGGATGCGGTGCTGGCGCGCATGCTGTTCCGCGCCCATGCCGGGGACGGGGGGATGCCGGCGCTGGCGTGAGTGCCGCCAGTACCGGTCGGATCCGGCGACGCTGCCGGCTTCTGCCGGCGATCAGTCGCGCAATTCGCGCCGCAGGATCTTGCCCGTCACCGTCTTGGGCAGCTCCGGCAGGAACTGCACCACGCGCGGGTACTTGTAGGCCGCCATGCGCGCCTTGCAGAACGCGGTGATTTCCTCGGCCGTCGCGCTCATGCCGGGCTTGAGACTGACCACGGCCTTGACGCTCTCGCCGCGGTAGGCGTCGGGCACGCCGACGACCGCCGCCTCGCGCACCGCGGGATGGGTGTAGAGCACGTCCTCGACCTCGCGCGGCCACACCTTGTAACCGGCCGCGTTGATCATGTCCTTCTTGCGATCGACTAGGTACAGCCATCCATGCTGGTCGATCACGCCGATGTCGCCGGTGTGCAACCAGCCGTCGCGGATCGCCTCGGCACTCTCCGCGGGCTTGTTCCAGTAACCGGGCACCACCTGCGGACCGCGGATCAGGATCTCGCCGGACTCGCCCGGCTTGACCGGCTGCCCGGTCTCCACATCGGCGATGCGGATCTCGGTGTTGAAGGTGGGAACGCCCACAGACAAGGCGCCGAAATCGGGATCCACCGGTCCGCGCCGGTCCTTCGGCGTCAAGGTGCTCGGTGACGTCGTCTCGGTCAGCCCGTAGGCGTTGCGGATGTAGATGCCGAAGCGGCGTTCGAAATCCTCGACCACGGCGGGTGCGATCGGCGCACCGCCGGAGTAGATGGCCTGCAGGCTGGACAGGCTCTGCGCCGTTGCCGCGGGGTGGTTCATCAGCGCGATCAGCGCCGTGATCGCGCCGATGGTGAAGCGCGGCCGATGCTCGACGATGGCGTCGAGCACCACGCCCGGCTCGAAGCGGTACGCCAGGGTCAGCGGCCCGGCGAGCAGGAAGGACAGCGCGATATGCCCGATCAGGCCGGTGATGTGGAACAGCGGCGCGATGCCGAGCACCCCCGCCCCTTCCGGCAATTCGATCCAGTCGCGGTAGACCTGGGCGGTGAACGCCACGTTGCCGTGCGTGTTCATCGCCCCCTTGGGCAGCCCGGTGGTGCCCGAGGTGTAGACCAGCATGGCCACGTCGGACGGCGCGTATTCCACCGGCAGCGGCACCGTCCCGCGATAACGGTCGATGCAATCCATGAAATCGTGCGTGGTCACCGGCCGGCGCAATGCGCTGGAGGCGAACAGGCGGGCGTCCTGCCGTGTCTGGAATTCCAGCTCCGAGGTGGTGATGACCATCGCCACCGGGTGCTGCGGCAACACCTTGCCCAATACCTCCTGGTAGGCCGATTCGTGCGCGAGGATGGCGGCCGGCCGGGAATCGTCGAGCAGCAGGCCCAGCTCGCGCTCGCGGTTCATCGGATTGATCGACACCGCGGTGGCACCGGCCTTCCAGCTGGCCACCAGCCCGATCACGAACTGCGGCACGTTCTGCAGGTACAGCGCCACCCGATCCCCGCGCACCACGCCGCCGGCGGTCAGCGCGCTGGCCAGCGCATCGCTCAGCCCGTCGATCTCGGCGTAGCTGAGCGTGGCGTCGAAGTAGTGGATTGCCGGGCGCTCGGGCGCCCGTGCGACGGCGGCGCGGAACAGGGCCAGGGCGTGCGGGTGCTCGACCCTGATGTCCGCGTCGTGTCCGCGTGCATAGAGCGCGGTCCAGGGTCGGGTGTTCATGTCAGCTCGCCCAGTGCGCGGATTCGAACTTCGGAGTGGGCGTCGGCGGTTCGGGCAGGCGCACCATCGACACCGGCACCCATTCCTGTCCCGCGCGGACCACCAGGACGAACCCTTCGCGCTCGCTGCCCGGCGTGACCTTCATGAAATGGCAGAAGGCATATTCCGCGTTCTGCACGCACTCGGGCTTGATATCGGGCGGCGGCGGTGCGCCGAAGAAGGCGGTGAGATCCTCGACTTCGGATTCGCGATGCTCGCAGCCCCCATGGCAGCTCACGTCCAGCCAGGAGCCGTCGGGCTGGCGATCCTCGAACCTCCAGCCCTCCTGCGTCTGCGATACGCGCAGGATCTTCTCGGTCGGATGGCCGTCCTCATCGATGGCCACGAAGACACCTGCCGCCTGCGGCGTGAGCGCCTGCGCACCGACCGCCAGGCCCGCCAGGAAAACGAAGCTGGCAAGCCGTTTGCGCACGGTTACTTCACCACCACGGGATTGACCGGCGCGCCGGAGCCGTTGACCACCTTGAGCGGTGCGGCGACATACAGGAAGGACCATTGCCCGTCCTTCTCGCAGTCGTCGGCCAGCGGATCGAGCTGGGCGATCTCGGTGAACGTGACGCCCAGGTTGCTCATCAGCGCGACGTGCAGCGGCAGTGCCGCACCCGATACCGGGTCGATCGTCACCTCGTTGGCGATGGTGTCGGTGACCAGGTTGGGGATTTCCATCTTGTGGAACCAGTCGACCAGTTCGGGCGTGTATGTCAGGCCCGGCTCGACGAAATTCTTGTAGAACTCGGCACGGTCCTTCTCGTAGAAGGCGCTGATCCAGCCGGTGCGCACCACCAGGATGTCGTGCTTCTCGATCGTCACTCCCTGCTTCGACGCGGCGGCGAGCAGGTCCTCGTGCGTGAAGGTCTCGCCCGGATCCAGGGATTTCTTGCCACGGTGGCGCGCCATGTCGATCAGCACGCCGCGCCCGACCACGCCGCGCTCCGCGATCGGCAGCACGCTGGCCTTGGACATCCCGCCGATGGTGGTGTTCGCATCGAAGCCGTTCCACAGCTTGCCGTCGCACCAGACGTGGCCGAGCGCGTCGTACTGCGTGGAGCCCTGCAGGTACATGAACATGACATCGTCGGCGTAGTGCAGGCCGCCGGGAAACACGGGGCCCTTGCCGCACAGGAAATGCCCTTCGTCGAGCACGTTCATGCGCTGCGCCTGGTTGCGGCCCGGCCACACCGGGTCGCCCTTCGGGTTGCCCATCTGGACCTGCAGCGTGAAGGTCTTGCCCTGCTTGACGCTGGCCACGCCGCGCAGGACCTCGGCAGTGCCAAGGAAGTTGAGCGAGCCCACCTCGTCGTCGGCGCCCCATCGGCCCCAGTTCCTGGGCGCGTCCTTGAGCAGGGTACCGACACCGGGAACTTGCTTCTCCATTCTTTATTCCTCCAGGCCCGTGGCGCGACCTCCGGCCTCCGATCGCTTCCGACCGACCCTAACTCCGCGCTCGCCGCGGCATCAAGTGGTGCGCCCCCGCAGCCAACCGCGCACCAGGCGCAGCTCCTCGTAGCCGCAACGGCCTTCCAGCGCTTCCCACGCGGGCTTCAGCCGCGCGACGCCGTGCAGCTGCAGCGCCTGCACCATCAGTTGCAGACGCGCGGCCGGAATCCGCGATTCCAGGTCGAGCGGTACACCTGCCGCGAGTGCCGCCTCCAGGTGGGCGGCGACGGTGTTCAAGGACAGACCGCGCTCGGCCGCGATCCGCTCCAGGCTCGAGCCCGCCTCGAACAGCTCGCAGGTGCGCTGGACCGTTTCACTGTCGGCGCTGGCCTCCTCGTCGCGCACCGGTTCGAAGCCCGAGTCGGCTGCCGTCCCGACCTCGAGGTTCAGTTCCTCGCGAAACGCGCGGATGGCGGCCACGAACGCCGGCCCGTACTGGGCGAGCTTGCGACTGCCCACGCCCGAGACCTCGCCGAAGTCCTGCGCGTCGCAGGGTTGACGCGCGGCCATGTCGCGCAGGCTGGCATCGGTGAACACCACGTAGGGCGGCAGGTTCTGCGCGTCGGCGATCTGCTTGCGCAGGCTGCGCAGGCGTTCGAACAGCACATCGGCCTGCGGCTGTGCATCGACCGACAGCGGCGGCGCCTTGCGGTCGCGTCGGGAGGAGCGTTCGCGCCGTGGCAGGGGCGCCAGGTGGACGCGACGCTCGCCCTTGAGGACCGCACGGCTGGCGTCGACCAGGCTGAGGACCGGATAGCCGTCGGTCGATTCGCCGAGCAGCCCCTGGTGCAGCAGCGTGCGCACGAGATGACGCCACTCGTCCTGCGTGCGGTGCTTGCCGATCCCGTAGGTGCTCAGGGTCTGGTGGCCGCGCTCGATCAGCTTCTGGCTTTCGGCGCCGCGCAGGATCTCGATGGCGGTGCCGGCGCCGAAGCGCTGCGCGCGCTGCGCAAGGCGCGCCACGCAGGAGAGCAGTTGCTGTGCCTCGAGCGTCCAGTCCTCGGTGCGCTTCGGACTGGTGCAGTTGTCGCAGGCGCCGCAATCGCCCGCGAACTCCTCGCCGAAGTAGCGAAGCTGGATGGTGCGCCGGCAGGCGGTGGATTCGGCGTAGTCGATCACCTGCCGCAGCTGCTGGCGCGCGATGCGCTGTTCGGCCTCGAGCGGCTCGTTGCTGTTCGGATCCACCTTCTGGGCGATCAGGAACTCCGCGGTGCGGATGTCGCCCGGCCCGAAGTACAGGGTGCACGCGGCCGGCTCGCCGTCGCGCCCGGCGCGCCCGGCCTCCTGGTAATAGCCTTCGATGGTGCGCGGCAGGTCATGGTGGATGACCCAGCGCACATCCGGCTTGTTGATGCCCATGCCGAAGGCAACCGTCGCGCACATCACCTGGGCGTCGTCGCGGATGAAGCGTTCCTGGTTGACGCGGCGCGTCTCGGCGTCGAGCCCCGCGTGGTAAGGCAAGGCGCGGATGCCGGCCTCGTCGAGTCGCGCGGCAAGCTCGTCGACACGCTTTCGCGACAGGCAGTACACGATTCCCGATCCGCCCTTGCGCGCCTGCGCCAGCAGCTCGGGCCAGGCCTGTTTCGTCTTGGGCCGCACCGCGTAGAACAGGTTCGGGCGGTTGAAGCTGGCTACGTGAAGCGCCGCCTCGCGCAGGCGCAGCTGCGCCACGATGTCGGCGCGCACGCGCTCGGTCGCGGTCGCGGTGAACGCGAAGACCGGCACACCCGGGAAGCGTTCACGCAGGCTGCCGAGCTGGCGGTACTCGGGCCGGAAATCGTGGCCCCATTCGGACACGCAGTGCGCCTCGTCGATCGTGAAGGCCGACAGGCCGGGCGACTGTGCGAGCCGCGCAAGCGGGCCCTGCAGGAAGTCCGGCATGAGCAGGCGTTCCGGCGCGAGATAGAGCAGCCGCAGCTTGCCGGCGCCGGCCGCCGCCAGCACCTCGGCGGATTCGCGCCCACTCAGGCTCGAATTGACGAAGGCCGCCGGGATTCCCATCTCGCGCAGCAGCCGCACCTGGTCCTGCATCAGCGCGATCAGGGGCGACACGACGATCATGAGTCCTGGCCGCAGCAGCGCCGGCAGCTGGAAGCACAGCGACTTGCCGCCACCGGTGGGCATGATCGCCAACAGATCGCGCCCGGCCTGCGCGTCGCGCACGACGGCCTCCTGGCCGGGACGGAATCCGTCGAATCCGAACCAGCGCTTCAGCGCGGCGGCCAGCGGATCGGATGGCAGGGATGGGGCTTCTGCCGCAGCGGCCGGCGACGAGGATGACGACATAAAAAGCGAACGCCGAAAGGAACGGGGCAGCCTAGCAAACCGTCGCCGGCCTCCCCGGTTCCGACCCTACACCTCGGCCTTGTCGCCCTCCCGCTCCAGCCAGTCCTTGCGGTCCGACGCGCGCTTCTTGGCGAGCAGCATGTCCATGACGACCTCCGCGGGACTGTCGTCCAGGGTGAGCTGCACCAGGCGGCGCGTGTCGCGCGCCATGGTGGTCTCGCGCAGCTGGATCGGATTCATCTCGCCCAGTCCCTTGAAGCGCGTGACCTGCACCTTGGCGCGATTGCCCTCCGCCGTGAGACGGTCGAGCACACCCTGCTTTTCCGCCTCGTCCAGCGCGTAGTAGACGTTCTTGCCTGCGTCGATGCGGAACAGCGGCGGCATCGCGATGTAGACGTGCCCAGCCTCGACCAGCGGCCGGTAGTGCTTGAGAAACAGCGCGCACAGCAGCGTGGCGATATGCAGCCCGTCCGAGTCGGCATCGGCCAGCACGCAGACCTTGCCGTAGCGCAGCTGACGCAGGTCGCTGGATCCGGGATCCACGCCGATGGCGACGCTGATGTCGTGGATCTCCTGCGAGGCCAGCGCCTCGTTCGAGCCGACCTCCCAGGTGTTCAGGATCTTGCCGCGCAGCGGCATGATCGCCTGCGTATCGCGGTCGCGTGCCTGCTTGGCCGAGCCGCCGGCCGAATCGCCCTCGACCAGGAACAGTTCGGTCTGGGCCAGGTCCGTCAGCACGCAGTCGGCGAGCTTGCCCGGCAGCGCAGGGCCGCTCGTGATCTTCTTGCGCACCACCTGCCGCGCCAGCTTCATGCGCGCGCTGGCATTGGCGATCACCAGGGCCGCCACCAGCTCGCCCTGTTCCGGGTGCTGGTTCAGCCACAGGCCGAAGGAGTCGTGCACCACGCCCGAGACGAAGGCCGCGGTCTCGCGCGACGACAGGCGCTCCTTGGTCTG
>CAMLNE010000095.1 GCA_946481265.1 uncultured Panacagrimonas sp.
TCACGGTGGTGGCGTCGAGCTGCCGGGGCAGCGGGAGCTGCTCCAGGATGCCGTCCACCGAATCGTCGGCGTTGAGCCGGTCGACGTGCGCCAGCAGTTCGGCGGCGTCGATGCCGGCGTCGAGGTGGATCGGAACCGAGCGGATGCCCAGCGCCTCGCAGGTGCGCCGCTTGTTGCGCACGTAGATCTGCGACGCAGGGTCCTCTCCGACCAGTACCGTGGCCAGCGCCGGCGGGCGCAGGCCGGCGGCGCTGCGCTGTTCGATCCGCTTGCGCAGCCGCTCATGGAGCGTCTGCGCCACCGCCCTGCCGTCGATGATGCGGGCGCTCATGCGCTTGGGTCCGGGGTCGCGGTGCGGTCCTCGGACCGGGGAACGAAGAGCTTCAAGGGAACAAGGGCCAGGCTGCGGAAATGAGGCGCGCGATTGTAGCGCCGCGGCTGCGGCCTTACTGGAAACGCAGGCCGCTGAGGACCTGGGTGAACGGCACGCGGTCACTCAGCCAGTCGTGCGTGGGGACCGCCAGGTAGAACAGGCGGTAGTTCTGCTCGTGCTGCGCCACCAGCTGCAGCACGTGACGTCGCTGGCGGTTGCTGCGCTGCGGCTCCCGGTACACCCGGACCAAGCCGGTCCAGTTGTGGCCATCGAGCTGGAACTGCTCGTCGGTATCCTCGTAGTCGGCGCCGATGCACGCGATCATGCCGGCGTTCTTGCTGATCTTCTCGAGCGAGCGCACGCCGCGCGGCGGCAGGTCGACCTCGGACAAGGAGGCGCCGCCGGGACCGGTGAGCATGAAATCGGGATGCGCCAGCCGCCAGGGGCTGGGTGCCTCGAAGCTGTAGCCCTTCCCCGTATTGGGAAATTGCTCGGCGCGCGCTGCGGTCGCAAGCAGCAGGGCCGTGGTCGACAGCAGCAGGGCGCGGCGCAGACGCATGGAGGGCAGGGCGGTCAGGACGACGAAGCTTAGCCCGTACCGACGCCGCTTCGTCCGCCCGGTCGCCGGATCGTCGCCGCCGGCCGACCTGCGGTCGTCGGGGCACGACCTTCCCGGGAGCGGGCTACGCGGAGCGATCGTCGACGGGCGGATCGACCGCAGCGTCGACTGGAGCATCGGCGGGCAGTCCGGCCGCGGCATCAACTGGCGGACCGGCCGAAAATCCGGGCTCCGCCGGATCCGCTGCCGGGTCGGACGCGGGCCGCGCCGCGGATCCCGGCGGGGGCGGTCGATCCAGCGACTTGAATTCCAGCGGCAGGATCCAGTCCGACAGGTCATAGCCGGTGGCCATCATGGCGCGGACCAGTTTCTCCAGCTGCCGGTCGTTGCCACGAGTGGTCTGCACGCTGCCGGGGCGGGACACCATCGCGGTGAACTTGTCGAGAAAACGCGCGCGGTCGGTCAGCAGGTTGGCGGTGGGCATGCGCGACTGCGCCCATTTCTGTGCGCCGACGAGTTCCTGCTGGCTGACCACCACGGCGCCGGCGCCGTCCATCACCAGGCAGGCGATCTCGCCCTGGCGGACCAGGCGTCCGCGCGAAAGCGCCGATTCGAACAGGTTGCGCGGCTGCGTCGCCATGCCGCTTCAGTGCCCGTGATATTCGCGGAACCAGCGCACGAAATGCCCGAGCCCGGTCTCCAGGGGGGTGGCCGGCGTGAAGCCGACATCGCGCTGCAGTGCCGCCACGTCGGCGTAGGTGGCGGGGACATCACCCGGCTGCATCGGCAGCAGGCGCTTGGTGGCAGGGACGCCGAGCAGACGCTCGATGGTCTCGATGAAATCCATCAGCGGCACGGGACTGTGGTTGCCGATGTTGTAGACCTGCCAGGGAGCACGGCTGGAGGAAGGATCGGGGTGCTGGCCGTTCCAGGCCGGGTCGCCCTGGGCCGGCCGGTCCAGCAGGCGCAGCATGGCGTCCACCACGTCGTCGATGTACGTGAAGTCGCGCTGCATGCGGCCGTGGTTGTAGACGTCGATCGGCTGGCCCGCGAGCATCGCCTGCGCGAACTTGTAGTAGGCCATGTCCGGACGCCCCCAGGGCCCGTACACCGTGAAGAAGCGCAGGCCGGTGCAGGGCAGGCCATAGAGATGTGCGTAGCTGTGCGCCATCAGCTCGTTGGATTTCTTGGTGGCGGCGTACAGCGAGACCGGGTGATCGACATTGTCCTGCGCCGACCACGGCAGCTTCTCGTTGGCGCCGTACACCGAGGACGAGGAGGCGTACAGCAGGTGCGGCGTCTTCTGCGCGCGGCAGCCCTCGAGAATGTGGGCAAAGCCGACCAGGTTGCTGTTCACGTACTCGAGCGGCTTCTCCAGCGAGTAGCGCACGCCGGCCTGCGCCCCGAGATGCACCACGCGGTCGAACCGGGTCTGCGCGAAGACCTGCTCCATCGCCGCGCGATCGCCCAGGTCGGCCTTCACGAAGCGAAAGCCGGCCTGCGCCCGCGTCAGGGCCAGGCGCGCCTGCTTGAGCGCGGGATCGTAGTAGTCGTTGAGATTGTCCAGGCCGATCACCTCGTGACCGGCCTGGAGCAGGCGCAGGCTCAGGTGGTGACCGATGAAACCGGCGGCGCCGGTGACCAGGACGCGGGAAGGGGAAGGGCTCATGCACGCCATTATGGCGTGCCCCGGATCGTTATTTCGCGGCGAGCGTGTCGTCGGTGTCGGCGGATGCCGGCACCGTGGAGGGCGCAGCGAGGCGACGCGCCGGGTGGCGCAGCATGCGCGGCGCGCGCAGCGTGACGATGCGCCGGTAGAGCAGGCCGTAGCTGACGATGAAGGCAACCGAGAACGCGGCCAGCGCCGGCGTCGAATTCCAGAACAGCACCGCCGGCACGGCGCACATCAGGCCCAGCGCCCACACGTAGAGCGAGGTCATGGAGTTGGGGATCACCCGGTCGTCCGTGCGCTCGCGGCGGCAGGAGCGGAAGGGGCGCACCAGGCGTCGGTAGATCAGGTGGTGCAGGTGCATCGCGTCGGCGCAGGTCCAGGCAACGCGGCGCTTCACCTCGCGGCGGTAGGACGAATACAGCGTGTCCCAGATCGGGTAGGCCAGCAGCAGGAAGCAGAACCAGGGCGAGACCTCGGGATTGCGCGACACCAGCAGCACCGACAGCTCGCCCAGGCCGAAGCCGAGCAGGTAGGCGCCGCCATCGCCGAGGAAGACGCGCCCGAAGGGGAAGTTCCACACCAGGAAGCCAAGCAGGGCGGCGCAGAACAGCAGCGACAGGCCCTGCACCAGGCCGTCGCCGACGATCGTGCCGACGATGAAGAAGGCGGCAAAGCAGATCACGCAGTAGAACGCCGACAGGCCGTTGAAGCCGTCGATGATGTTGATCGAATGTGCCACGCCACCCACCGCGAAAGCGGTGAAGACAAAGGCGAACAGCGTGTTCTGCAGCAGGAAGTCGAAGCCCGGCAGATCGACATGGGTCAGGCGGCCGTCGATCAGGAAGAACGCCAACCAGGCCGCCACGAAGGTCGCCATCAGGCGCATGCGCGGCCCGACCTGGCGCCACAGGTCCTCGATCACCCCGGCCAGGAAGGCCGGCAGCGCGCAGACCAGCAGCAAAACGGCGAGATGACGATCCGGCATGTCGGTCCAGACGACGGTGCCGGCCAGCAGGGTCAGCAGGATCGGCAGTCCGCCCAGGCGCGGTGCCCAGTGGCGATGCACGCGCTGCACGCCCTGCGGACGATCCGCCGTCACGCCAAGCCGCCGGCAACCCCAGATCGTGGCCCCGGTGAGCACGACCGACAGCAGGCCGAGCGGCAGGGCGATCCAGAGGTTTTCAATGCCCGGCATTGGGAAGGCGTCCCGCACTCGAATCGTCGCGTTCTGGATTTCGAGCGGCCCCACGCCCGGATGGCTCCGGCGGTGCGTGAAGAACCGACCCCCTTGGTCCCGATGCAATGCTGAGCGGCCTCATCGGGGTGGCGATGATGCCGCCGGCGACACGGGCTGCCAACCGTGGTCCGACTGGCGGTGCGCACGAGCCCCTGCGCGGCCACGTGGAATAATGCGCCGCGGTTTGCAAACTCTAAATGTCGTCCACCGCTGCGGCGCGAAAGGACGCGGGACGCGGCGGACAACAATCACACCGATGACACTACTCCCCCTGCTCGCCACGCTTGCAGCCCTGCTCTGTGGGCCGCTGCTTTACGTGCTGGCCCGACCGCGCCCCTCGCTGCTGGCCTTCCTGGACGGCTTCGTGCTGGTCAGCATCGCCGGTCTGGTGCTGCTCGAAGTGGTGCCCGGCGCCTATGGCGAGGGTGGGGTCTGGAGCTTTGGCTTCCTCGCGCTGGGCGCGATCGGGCCCAGCCTGGTCGAGCAGGGACTGCAGCGCGCGCGCCGCGAGGCGCACCTGGCCACGCTTGCCCTGGCGGTTCTCGGCCTGCTCCTGCACAGCCTGGCCGACGGCGCGGCGCTGGCGCCGGCGCCGGATCTGCACGAGGGGCACGGCCATGCGCACGAGGCCCTGGCCATCGCCATCGTGGTGCACAGCGTTCCGGTCGGGCTGGTCGTGTGGTGGGTCATGGCGCCGGTGTTCGGACGCGGCCTGCCGGCGGCGACGATCGGCCTGATGTGCATCGGCACCGTGATCGGCGCCGTGTTCGGCCTGGAGCTGAACACGGTGCTGGGCGCGCGTGCCTTTGCCTGGTTCCAGGCCCTGGTGGCCGGCTCGATCCTGCACGTCGTGTTCGGCCGCCCGCACCTCGAGGAGGATTCCGGCCACCGGCATCCGCGGCCGCCCTTCGAGGGACTGGGCAACCTGGCCGCCCTGATCGGGCTGGTCGCGCTGGCGCGGCTGGATCCGCATGCCGGCACCCTGCAGGGCGTGGGCACCGCCCTGGTCATGCTGACCGTGGCGGTCGCGCCGGTCCTGCTGCTGGTCTACGCGCTGGCCGGGCTGCTCGCCGCATTGCGCGCGCCGGCGGATCGGCTGCGGCGCGGACTGCGCGTGGCCCTGGTCGACGCGGTCGATACCAGCGTCGGCCCCGTGATCGCCGTGCTGCTGGTCCTGTCGGTGCTCGACCTCGCATTGCCGGCGACGGGCCTGCACCCCGGCAGCTGGCTGCCGGCCGCAGGCCGAATCCCCTGGTGGCCGGGCCTGGTGCTGGCCCTGCTCTACACGGCCTCGCTGCTGCGGGTGGGCGGGCGGCACTGGCTGTCGAGCCTGTTCGTCGGTCACGCGCATGCCCATTGAGCGCGCGGGCCGGGCATGCTCGCCGGGCGGGCGGGCGGGCGGGCAGGCACGCGAGCCGCGCTTTGAGCGTGGCATGCTGACGCCATGAATCTGAATCCGCTGATGCTGCCGCAATACACCGTGTCGCGGCTCGACATCGTCGCCTGGATCCTGATGGGCGTCGGCCTGTTCCTGGTGCTGCACCTGGGCCTGCTGCCCGCCCTGCTGGGCGGACTGCTCGTGTTCGAACTGGTGCGCGTGCTGACGCCGCTGGTGGTGCGCGCCGAGATCAGCCGCGACTGGGCGCGCATCATCGTGGTGGCCGCCATCTCGATGCTGGTGGTCACGGTGCTGAGCCTGCTGATCATCGGCGCGATCTCCTACTTTCGCAGCGACGCCGGCAATCTCTCCGGCCTGATGCGCAAGCTGGCCGAGATCATCGACCAGTCGCGCAATCGGCTGCCGCTGTGGGTGCTCTCCTACATCCCGGACAGCGCCGAGGAACTGCGCGCCGCGTCGACCGCCTGGTTGCGCGAGCACTCGGCCGCGCTGCAGAACGTGGGCAAGGATTTCGCACGCGCGCTGGCGCACATCCTGATCGGCATGGTGGTGGGCTCGCTGCTGGCCTTGAGCGAGGCGATCTCGGTGGTCCGCCGTCGACCGCTGGCCGCGGCACTGGTCGAGCGCACCGAGCGCCTGTGCCGTTCGTTCCGCCGGGTGGTGTTCGCGCAGATCTGGATCGCGGGCCTGAACGCCATGCTGACCGCGCTCTACCTGGTCGTGCTGCTGCCCCTGATGGGGGTGCACCTGCCGCTGACCAAGACGCTGATCGCGGTGACCTTCGTGTGCGGACTGCTGCCGGTGATCGGCAACCTGATCTCGAACACGGTGATCGTGGTGGTGAGCCTGAGCAACTCGCTGTTCGTCGCCATTGGCTCGCTGACCTACCTGGTGGTGATCCACAAGCTCGAGTACTTCCTCAATGCGCGCATCATCGGCTCGCGCATCCGCGCCCGCGCCTGGGAAATGCTGATCGCGATGCTGATGATGGAAGCCGCGTTCGGCATCGCCGGCCTGATCGCCGCGCCGATCTACTACGCGTACCTGAAGGACGAGTTGCAGGACAAGGCGCTGGTATAGACGCCGTAGCCCGACGTTCAAGGAGAGAGATCATGCTCAAGGTGCATCACCTCAACAATTCGCGCTCGCAGCGCATCCTGTGGCTGCTCGAGGAGCTCGGGCTCGGCTATGAGCTGGTCAGGCACCAGCGCGACCCGGTCACCGTTCGCGCGCCGGCCTCGCTGTTCGCGGTCCATCCGCTGGGCAAGGGTCCCACCATCGAGCACGACGGCAAGGCGCTTGCCGAGTCGGGCGCGATCATCGACTACGTCACGCGGCGCATCGCGGGCGGCAAGCTCGCCGTACCGGAGTCCTCTCCCGAGTTCGCCGACTACTGCTTCTGGCTGCACTACGCCGAGGGCTCCGCGATGGGGCCGGTCGTGTTCGACCTGATCGATGGCATGACCGGAAAGGCGGCCGGCGACGCGCTGCGCGGTTTCTATCTGAATGAGCTCCAGCACGCCTTCGCCTTCATGTCGCAGGTGCTGTCGGGGCAGGAGCACCTGCTCAAGAGCGGTTTTTCGGCGGCCGACATCAACATGACCTGGGTGCTGGAGCTGGCCGAGCCGGGCGGTCATCTGCAGGGCCACCCGGTGCTCGCCGCCTACCTGGCGCGCATGCAGGCCCGCCCCGCCTATCGGCGCGCGATGGAGAAGGGTGGCGAACAGGACCTGAGGATGTTCCGGCCGGCCGCTGCGCTCCGTTGAGGTGATCGCGGGGACCGCGGATCGCGCGCGCCGGGTCGGTCCGTCCTATGTGCCGGATCGAACCGCCGGGACGCGGTGCTGGGCGGCCATCTTCAGCGACAGTTCCAGCGCCTGTTCGTAGTTGAGCCGGGGATCGACCTGCGAGCGGTAGGCCCGTTGCAGGTCCTTTTCAGACAGGTCGCGCGCGCCGCCCAGGCACTCGGTGACGTCCTCGCCGGTCAGTTCCAGGTGCACGCCGCCCAGCGCTGATCCGCAGGCGGCGTGGATCTCGAAGGCCTGCGCCAGTTCGGACAGGATGTCGTCGAAGCGCCGCGTCTTGATGCCGCTGGCCAGCGCCTGCGTGTTGCCGTGCATGGGGTCGCAGATCCACAGCGCATGCCGGCCGGCCCGCTTCACACATTCGATCAGGCGGGGCAGATGGTCGGCGATCTGCCCGGCGCCCATGCGGTGGATGAGGACCAGGCGCCCGGCCTCGTTGTGCGGGTTGAGGATGCGGCACAGGTCCAGCAGCCAGTCGTCGGTGATGGCCGGGCTGATCTTCACGCCCACCGGGTTGGCGATGCCGCGGCAGTACTCCACATGCGCGCCGCCGGGATCGGCTGTGCGCATGCCAATCCAGGGGAAGTGCGTGGACAGGTTGTACCAGCCGGTCTTGCGCGGAACCTGCCGGGTCTGCGCCTGCTCGTACCACAGCAGCAGGGCCTCGTGGCTGGTGTGGAAGTCCACGCGGTTGAACTCCTGCAGGTCGGTGCCGGCGAGCTGCTCCATGAAACGCAGCGAATCGCCGATGGCATCGACGCGAGCCTGGTATTCCGCCGCCAGTGGCGAATGCTGGACCCAGGCCAGGTCCCAGTACTCCGGGTGGTGCAGGTCCGCGAAGCCGCCGTCGATCAGGCCGCGCACGAAGTTGATCGTCATCGCCGAGCGCATGTGCCCCTCGAGGAGGCGCTGAGGATCCGGCGTGCGCGCCTGCGAGGTGAATTCGGGTGCGTTGACCAGGTCGCCGCGGTAGGCGGGCAGGGTGAGGCCGTTCCGGGTCTCGGCGTCGGCCGAACGCGGCTTGGCGTACTGGCCGGCGAAGCGCCCGATGCGCGTGACCGGTGTCTTCATGCCGTGCACCAGCACCAGCGACATCTGCAACAGGACCTTGAGGCGGTTGGCGATGATCTCGGGCCGGCAGTCGGCGAAGGATTCCGCGCAGTCTCCGCCCTGCAACACGAAGCGCCGGCCCGCCTCGGCCTGCGCCAGGCGCTCGCGCAGTGTCTCGATCTCCCAGGACGTCACCAGCGGTGGCAGTCGGCGCAGCTCCTCGAGGGCGCGCTCGAGCGTCGCCGTGTCGGGATAGAGCGGCTGCTGCACGGCGGGCTTCTGCTGCCAGCTTTCCGGCTGCCAGTTCATGTCGATCTCGTTCGCAAGCAAGGCGCCGGACTGCGTGCCCGGGGCGGGTAGGGGCCCGCCCGATCCTGCGGTCGGCGCTCGCAGCGTGCAAGCTGAAAGCTCCCCTTGCAGCCGAGACGCGACGTGGAATACGCCCATCCAGAATACCTGGTCGAGACCGATGCGCTTGCCGCGCAGCTCGACGATCCGCAGCTGCGCGTCATCGACTGCACGCACTACCTGCCGAACTACTTCGACGAGAGCGCGTCACGACACATCGAGAAGCTCAGCGGCCGCAGCCACTGGAACGAGGGACACATTCCCGGCAGTGCCTTCGTCGACCTGCGCGAGGATCTCTGCGATCTGGACAACGCGCGGTTCATGTACCCGATGCCGCCGGCCGCGCAGTTCGAGGCGGTGATGTCACGCCTGGGTGTCGGCGAGGGAACGCGCGTGGTGCTGTATGACGACATGCTCAACCTGTGGGCGGCCCGGGTGTGGTGGATGCTGCGCAGCTTCGGCTTCGATGGCGCGGCCGTCCTCAACGGGGGCTGGCAGAAATGGGTGGCCGAAGGGCGGCCGGTGTCGCGCGCGCCCAGTACCTACCCGCCTGCACGCTTCGTCGCCCGGCCGCGCCCGGAGCGGATCGCGGTGCGCGACGAGGTGCGCGCGGCGATCGACGATGCGGATACCTGCCTGCTCAACGCGCTCGATCCCGAGGAGTTCGCCGGCCGCGGCCCGGTCCGCTACAAGCGCCCCGGTCACATCCCGTCGAGCGTGAACGTGTCCTTCCTGGGACTGGTGAAGCCCGGTTCGCAGGTCTACCTCGACGCCGACGCGCTGCATGCGCAGTTCGACGGGGTCGGCGCGACGCGCGCCGGACGCGTCATCACCTACTGCGGCGGGGCCATCGCCGCCAGCGGCGCAGCCTTCGCGCTGAGCCTGATGGGCGTGGAGAACGTTGCGCTGTACGACGGCTCGATGACCGAATGGGCGGCCGACCCCGCGCTGCCGCTGGTGACCGGAGCGCAGTAGCGTGAGCCGCGCAGGGTGTGCGAGGCGCGCAGCGCTCGCGCCCCTGCGATCCGGCTTCGACGACCGACCCGCGAACGGCGCTCAATACCGCTGGTAGCGCGCCTCGATCAGGTCAATCTCGCGTACCAGGCGGCGGGCGATCTCGTCCGAGATGCGGTTGTGCCGCGCCAGCGAGAACAGGGTCTTGCGTTGCGCTTCGAGCGCCGCCAGGCGCAGGGAGCGTTCGATCTCGTCGGCCCTGCGCAGGGATCCGGCATCCATGCCGCCGGGGATTCCCTGCGTGCGGTTGTGGTACAGGGCGATGACGCGGGCCGCCGCCTGCACATGCAGGTCGGCGTCTTCCGGGGCTGTGAGATGCATGCCGCGACCGGCGTGCTCGACCGCGGCCACGGCAGCGCGCGCCGCCTCCAGGCGGGCAAAGTCCTCCTGTTCGTGCTCGGTGGCCTGCGCCGGGAACTCGAGATCCCGCAACATCCGCGGCAGCACCAGGGTGGCTACCAGCAGGGTGAGCAGGATCACCGAGGCGGCGAGAAAGATCGCCTGCTCGCGGGCGGGAAAGGCAGCGCCGTCGGGCAGGAACAGGGGCAGCGTCATCACGCCTGCCAGGGTGATGGCGCCGCGCACGCCGGCCAGCGAGGTGGCGACGATCAGGCGCCAGTGCGTGGGGGGCGTCGTATCGTCGTCGCGGCGGACCCGCAAGGGGCTCCCGCGCAGTGACACCCAGACCCAGGCGAAGCGCAGCCCGAACAGGCCCAGGTTCAGCGCCAGCGCGTACACCACCAGCATCCAGGGGTTCTCGCCCGCCGCGCGCGTCCAGACCACGGCGTCGACCACGATCTTCGGCAGCTGCTCGCCGAGCAGCACGAGCACGATGCCGTTGAGCGTGAACTGGATCGTGTCCCATACCGCGGCACGCTGGATCCGCGTGGTGGCCAGCGCGCGGCCGCTGAGTTCGACGTAGCCCATCGTGATTCCCGCGGCCACCGCAGCCAGGATCCCCGAGGCCTCCAGATGCTCGGCCGCCAGGTAGGCCCCGAAGGGAAGCAGCAGGCTGACCAGGATCGGCGTGCCGCTCTCTTCGCCGAAACGATGCGACAGCCACATCTGCGCCCGGGTGGCGCCGAGCGTGAAGGCGACGCCGATCGCCACGCCTGCGAAGGCCAGCCACAGGAAGGTCAGCGTGGCCGAGGCCAGCGAAAAGCCGCCGGTCAGCGCGGCCGCCACCGCGAACCGGAAGCAGACCAGGCCGGTGGCGTCGTTGAGCAGCGACTCGCCTTCGAGGATATGCATCAGGCGCTTGGGGATGGGCGCGCGTGCCGCGATCGCGGACACCGCAACCGGGTCGGTCGGCGACACGATCGCCGCCAGTGCGAAGGCCACGGCCAGAGGCATCCCCGGGATCATCCAGTGGATCAGGAAGCCGGCGCCGATGACGGTGAAGACCACCAGTCCGAACGCCAGGGCAAGGATCAGCGTCCTGTCGCGGAACAGGCCGTCCTTCGGGATGCGCCAGCCGTCGAGGAACAGCAGTGGCGGCAGGAACAGCAGGAAGAAGACGGCCGGGTCGAGGAGGACGCCGTGATGGAAGACGCCGGAGATCAGGGCGCCCATCGCGATCTGTACCAGGGGCAGCGGCGCGGAGAAGGGCAGCACGCGGACCACGTAGCCGCTCGACAGCACGGCCAGCAGCATCGCGAGCACCAGTTCGATCGAATCCATGACGGCTCAGCGCGGCATGCAGGGAGGCGCCGACCGTGGGGACAGCGGCGGACGGCGGCCATCGGTCGCGGGATCGGCGAACGTGCAGGGCGGCACCGCGGTGGAGCAGATCGGGCGCGGATCAGGTTGGCCGGACATCGGATCCCGGTATGTGGGGCTGCTGCGCCCATGGTAATGGGCGCACGCACGCCGCCCGCAGGAAAAGCGCAGCCGTGCGAGAAAAAATCGCAGAGGCTGGGCAGGGCGCCAGGCGGGCGCGCCCTCGCACGCGCCCGTAGACCGTCGTCACGTTCCGGCTGCGCCTATGCGTCCCCGTTACGTCGGAGTGCCGACCGTTCTCCGATCTGCCGGCGGCGAAGGCCGCAGGACGGTACGAAAAAGCCGCGGGACGCTCAGGATCGCGCCGGTCGTACGCGCAGTTCCCGCCCGCAGGCCTCGTCGATATCGGCGCCGCAGGCGCGCGGACGCAGCGTGTGGTCCAGGCAGACCCGCACCTCGCGCAGGTAGCCGCTGCGGCAGTGCAGGGTGATCGCGGCGGGGGACAGGGCGGGGTTGGCGTCGATGAAGGCGCGTTCCAGCGCGATGCGGGTCATCGGTCGCGCCGCCGCGCGCTCGAGTGCGTCGCGCGGTACCGCGATCGAACGCCCGGCGCGCTCCAGCGTGGCGAAATAGTCGTCGGCCGCCAGCCCGCTGCAGCTGCCGTGCTTCTTCCACTGGTGGAACACCAGGCCACGGTCCGGCACCAGTTCGCCGAGTCGATCCGCGCTGTGTTCGCTGATGCGCGTGCGCGTGTCGCAGAACTCGGGGTGGCCGCGCTCGTACTGCGGCCACAGGCCGTGGACGATGAACTCGCGAGCCTGCCTGCACTGCCGCGAATCCGGTCGCGCCTCGGTGGAGGCGCAGTACGCGGGGGACCAGGACAGCGC
>CAMLNE010000096.1 GCA_946481265.1 uncultured Panacagrimonas sp.
GGTACGCCGCTGGAAAACCACCTGGGCGAGCTGTGGGCGCAGTTCGATGCGGTGGAGCCCGGGTTGCTCGGCGACGAAAGCGCATTCGACCGCTTCTGGCGCGACCCCATCGAGGCGGGCAGTGCCGAGATGCTGGGGCGCCTGAATCGCCGCATCGCGCCGCTGATGCTGCGCCGGCGCAAGGAGGACGTGCTCAAGGACCTGCCGCCGAAGACCGAGATCCTGCTGCCGGTGGAATTCGAGCCGGCGCAGGAGACGCTGTACGAGGCCATCCGGCTGGCCCAGCACGCGCGGGTGCGCGAGGCGATGGCCATCCAGGGCGCGGGCCAGTCCGGCATCGTCGTGCTCGATGCGCTGCTGCGCCTGCGCCAGGTCTGCTGCGATCCGCGCCTGCTGAAGATCGAGGACCTGGAGCAGGACATCGCCTCGGTGCCGTCGGCCAAGCTCGAACACCTGCTCGAGATGCTCGACGGCCTGGTGGCGGCCCGCCGCCGCGTGCTGGTGTTCTCGCAGTTCACCTCGATGCTCGAACTGATCCGGGCGGCGCTGACCGAGCGCGGCATCGAGCACCTGCTGCTGACCGGCCAGACGCGCGATCGCGCCGCCGTCGTGTCGAAGTTCCAGGACGGCGAGGTGCCGGTGTTCCTGATCAGTCTCAAGGCCGGCGGCGTGGGCCTGAACCTCACCGCCGCCGACACCGTCATCCACTACGACCCCTGGTGGAATCCGGCGGCCGAGGACCAGGCCACCGACCGCGCCTACCGCATCGGCCAGGACAAGCCGGTCTTCGTCTACAAGCTGATCTGCTCGGGCACGGTCGAGGAGCGTATCCGCGCGCTGCAGGCGAACAAGGCGGCGCTGGCCGATGCGGTGCTCGAAGGCGGCACCACCGCGCGCCTGCACTTCGACGAGCAGGAGATCGACGAGCTATTCGCGCCGCTGACCCCGTAGGAGACCGGATTACAGCGCGGATTACAGCGGTCCGACGGCCTGCCGGAACGTCTGGGGGACGTGCTCGCGGCTGACGAGCAGGAAGGTCTCCCAGTTCGCCGCCCCGGCCGTCGCCGGAAACGCATTGATGAACGACTGCGTGACCCCGATGGGCCCCGGGCCCTGCCAGACGATGGGAAACAGGTGCTGGTGGGTCCGCAGCGCGGAATTGCTGATGCAGATGTAGGGACCGTTTCCCGGAATCGGCGCAGCGGGGGGATGGTGGATGCGCTGCACCATGAAAACCCGCCCACCGGCCTGGCCCGTGACGGTCTTCTGGGTCCGATCGAGTCCGCACCAGTAGAGGTCGGTCTTGTTGTGGAAACCCATCACCTTGGTGGTGGCGTCGTACATCTGCCCGTTGAGCTGGCTCCAGGAATGGCCCATGAAGAAGAAGGCCTTCAGCTGGGCAAAATCCTGCGTGAGCGTACGGACGGAGCCCTGCCATCCGCGATCGAGAACCGTGCAGTTGGCCCGCGTGATGAAGTACTCGTTGGCCAGGGTGAAGGACCCCGTCGCATTGCCGATATTGCAGATGTGCTCGGCGATCCAGCGTGCCGACAGGTTGAAGCCGCCGCAGTTGGTCTGCATCACCTGCCCGGCGACCAGTTCCTTGCCGGTGGCGTTACCGCCTGATGCAGGTCCCCATTGCCAGACCGGGTTACCGTTGCGCCCGAACCAATGGAAGTTCTTGGCCAGGCGCTCGAACATCGGGTTGTCGTTGCCGGCGTGCCGCCAGACTTCCTTGCCGGGGCGGTTGACGATGCGATCGGCGGGGCTGCCGAGCAATCCATGCTGGATGAGGCTCTGCCGGAACTGCAGCTGGGATGCGTTGGCATTCATGGCGTTCCCCCTTGCTACACCGCAAGACGCTCCGCATGCGGTGTCGCCGGATGGTAGCGCACCGACGATCCCCGGGAGCGTGCGATCTCAGGCCGGATCCGACACGTAGGGATTCGACTGCCGCTCGCGGCCGAAGGTGCTCATCGGGCCGTGGCCGGGGACGAACTGCACCTCGTCGCCGAGCGGGAACAGGCGCTCGCGGATCGAGCGGATGAGATCGGCGTGGTTGCCGCGGGGAAAATCGGTGCGCCCGATCGAGCCCTGGAACAGCACGTCGCCGACGAAGGCCAGCTGCGAGGGCGCGTGGTGCAGCACCACGTGGCCCGGCGTATGGCCCGGGCAGTGGATCACGTCGAACTGCAGCGAGCCCAGCGCCACCGTGTCGCCCTGGTGCAGCCAGCGATCGGGCGTGAACGCGCGCGCCGGCGGAAAGCCGTACTGCCGCGCCTGTTCCGGGATCAGGTCGATCCAGAACCGGTCGTCTTCGTGCGGGCCCTCGATCGGCAGCTTCAGCGTCTCGGCCAGTTCGGCCACGACGCTGGCGTGGTCGAGATGTCCATGTGTCACCAGCAGCTTTTCCAGGGTCACGCCGTGGTGTCGTACCCGTGGCAGCAGGCGCTCGATCTCGCCGCCGGCGTCGACCAGCGCACCGCGCATGGTCTGCGTGTCCCACACCAGTGAGCAGTTCTGCTGGAAGGGCGTGACCGGGATGATTTCGCAGCGCAGGGTGGACGGCATGTCGAGCAGGCAGGGCGGCAAGGGGCGTATAGCCTAGTGTCTCCGGGCCGCTCCACCCAGGCAGGGGCGCGCTTCGCGGTTTCGCCGCACCGTCCCGCCGTGCGCCATGCGAGCGGGTGTCACCGCACCGCGCGGAAGCGACCCGGCGGAATGCCGACGAGGCGGCGGAAGTGACCGCTGAAATGGGCCTGGCTCGAAAAGCCGCAGCGCAGCGCGATCTCCGCCACCGCCAGATCGGTATCGCGCAGCAGTGCCTGCGCCCGGGCCACCCGTCGCTGCGTCAGGTAGCGATGCGCGGTGACGCCGGTGCTGCGGCGAAAGGCCTCGGCGAAATAGCCGCGACTCAGCGCTGCCTGCGCGGCCAGGGCCTGCAGTGAAACGCCGTGCTCGATGCTGCACTCGAGCAGGTCCAGTACCCGGCGCAGCGCGTTGCGGGACAGGCCGCCGGCGGTGGCCGGCGTCCTGAGCGGCGCCGCGGCGTGGCGCAGCAGGTGCAATGCCATCACGTCGGCGACCGAGTCCGCGTAGAGCGGGCCGCGCTGGGCGGGCTGCCCGAGTTCGCGCGCCAGTGCCGCGATCGAGGCGCTCAGCAGCGGATCGGCCATGCCGCACTCGAAGCGCAGGTGCTGCGCCGGATCGAGCCGTTCATCTTCCATCGGCGAGGCGAGGAAACGGCTGGCCAGGTGCACCGAGAACGAATGCACTTCGCCGCGCACATTCCAGGTGATCGGCGTGGCGGGCGGGATGATCGTGACCAGGCCGGGCCGGCTGAGCTGGTTCCAGTTGCGACCGACGCGGACCGGCACCGAGGCCGCGCCGGCGGTGTGGTAGACGATCGCCGGTTCCGACAGCGGTTCGAAGTCCGCCTCGTCGCAGGGTCCGCGCCAGGCGAACAGGGCAAGGCTGTTCCAGCCGGCCCGGGAACTCGACAGGGAGGGCGCGAAACCCACCGCGCGCCCCACCGCCGCGCCCGAGGCACGCAGGCGCTCGGTACGCGTGGCTGCGGCGGGCACGTCCGGTGCCGACATCGATCCTCCGTGGTGCAAACGATCCGGCTTCCCGTGTACACCGGCCTGTGCGGGGCTCGCAAGACCGGGTGAACCTGCGCATCCGACGTTCCCGACAGGGACCTGACGAACGCGGAAGCGCCGCCGGACGCGGCTGTCTTGAATGCCGCTTCATCTTCATCCGCAGGAGAGCGCCATGACCCCCAACCTCGGCACGCCGATGCCCGCCGACGAGATGCTCCATCACCAGACCGCGAACCTGATGTGCCGGGTCGGCGAGTCCGACCTGGCGTGGACGGAGAAGGTGTGGCTGTCGGCGCCGGCCCGCGACGGCAGCCTGCAGATCGATTTTGGACTCGGCCGCTACCAGAACCGCAATGTCATGGACGGTTTCGGCGGCGTCTCCCGCGGCCGCGAGCAGTGGACGGTTCGCGCCAGCCGCGAGCTGCACCGCGACAACGCCGCAACCCGGGTCGGCCCGCTGCACTACGAAGTGGTCAAGCCGCTGGAGAAGATGCGTTTCGCGCTGGCGGAGAACAGCACCCAGCCGATCGCGTTCGAGGTCGAGTTCACCGCCGAACATCCCTGCTTCTGCGAGGACCGCCATCTCCAGCACGACGAGAGCGGGTTCCGCGCCGTGTCCGACGTGGTGCGCTTCCACCAGGCCGGCAGCCTGGACGGATGGGTGTCGGTGGAGGGCAAGCGGTACGAGGTCCGTGCCCGGGACTGGGCTGCGTTCCGTGACCGTTCCTGGGGCGTGCGGCTGGACGTCGGCGCGGCACCCACCGACCTGCGCCCCGCACGGGACTGGGGCGAGAAGGGCATGGCCGAGGCCAACTTCATGCTCAACTGGTCGCCGATGTTCATGCAAGGTGCCGACGGCGAGCGCTACGAGTACCACTACTACCTGCTTTCGCGCGATCACAAGCCGTACTACTTCTCGGGCTACCGCAATCTCGCCGACGGCCGGCAGGAACGCATCGCCCGCATCCGCCCGGAACTGAGGTTCGACAACCGCACCCGCAAGCCGCTGGGCGGACGCCTGCATTTCGACATGCTCGCCGGCGAGACCCGCACGGTGGAGATCGAGGTGCTGGGCGATACCGGCTTTCACCTGGGTACCGCGCTGTACCTGGGGTTCGAGGGCAAGAAGCACGGCATGTGGCGCGGCGAACTGCACGTCGAGGGCGAGAAGATCGCCGACACCTGCGATGACGCGACCCTGCGCCGCATCCACCAGTTCCGCGACACGCCGATCCGCGTGCGCGAGGGGGACGCGGTCGGCTACGGCATCTTCGAGACCGAGATCACCGGGGCCTGGCCGGAGTACGGGCTGAGCGCCGAGACCTCGTTCGTCTAAAGGCCGCTGACGTGGCACGCGATCTGGACCACATGGCGCGCGCGCTGCGCGCGCATCTCGAGGGCGGCACGGCGATCACGCGCATCGTGCCGCTGTCGACCGGGCATTCGAACGAGACCTACCTGCTCGAGGGGCTGGACCGGATCCTGCGCATGCCGCCCTCGGCCGAGGGCCTGCTGCCCCCGTACGACATGGCGCGTCAGCACGCGATCCTGGACGCGATCGGCCGCAGCCCGGGCGGGCCGCCGGTGCCGCGCGTGTACGAGTACGTCGCGGACGCCTCGGTGATCGGCGACCCGTTCTTCCTGATGGAGCACCTCGACGGCGAGGCCTTCGAGTACGCCGTACCGGACTGGCTGGCCGCCGCGCCGCCGTCCCTGCGCGGCGACATGGCGCGGCAATGGGTCGGGGCGATGGCGGCGGTGCACCGCCTGCCGGCTTCGACGATGCCGCCGCCGGTACGCACGGTGCAGGACGAGATCGGTCACTGGCGCGAGGTGGCCGCGCAGGCCCAGGCGGAGCCGGCGCTGCACGCGCTGCTCGAGGAGATCCAGGCGCATCCACCACGGCTCTCGGGGGCGGTGACACCGCTGCACGGCGATCCCAAGCAGGGCAACTGCCTGTGGAGCCGCGCCCACCGCGGACAGCTGCTGGCGCTGCTGGACTGGGAGATGGCCGGCGTCGGCGAGCCCCTGACCGACCTGGGTTACCTGCTGCAGTGGTACGACCAGGGCGAAGCCGCGCTGGCCTCGGCCGGCCTCGACCTGCCCGGGTGGTGGCCGCGCGAGCGGATGATCGAGGAATGGGAGCGCATCACCGGCCGACGCGCGCTCGACGTGCGGCTCTACGAGACGCTGGCGATGTGCAAGATCGCGGCGATCATCGCCAAGGGGTTCCATCTGTTCCGCAGCGGCGGCACGCAGGACGAGCGCTTCGAGGCCTGGGGCGATCTGGTGCCGCGATACGTGGCCCTGGCCCGGCGGCGCTCCGAGATGGCTTAGGCGCAAAGCCGGGGGACACCGCAGCCCGGACGCTGCGGCATCGCCTTCGTCGCGCGGCTCCGCAAGCGCTGCGCCACGACCGGACCGGTGTCGAGGCCCCTCAGGCCGCCGAGCGAAGCGGTCCCGACTGGGCCGATTCCGCCGGTGCCGACGGTCCCGGCGCACGCTCGCGCCAGTACGGTCCGGCGACCGGCCCCTGCGGCAGCAGCAGCGCGGGCGCGGATTGCCCGCCGAAGTAGCCGAACAGCCGGGGTTCGTGCGCCTGGTTGAAGGGCAGGGGACGCAGGCCGGTCTCGAGTGGCCCGTTCCGTGCCGCACGCCATTCCCGTTCCATCGGGTACAGGTAGTGCGCGTTGAGCAGGTGGCCCCAGGCGCCGCGCCGGATGAAGCGCTCGCCGCCGATGCACGATCCGCGCGGCGCCTCGCCGGGGGCGAGCACGCCCATCCGCGCGATGGCATCGAACTCGTTGCCGTAGCTTTCGATGTAGGGCAGGCGATCCTCGCGCTCGAACGGCGACATCCGGCTCGCGCAGTTGCCGAAGGCATAGATCTCCAGCTTGCGCAGCTCCTCGCGGCTCAGCGCCGGGCTGACCGTGTCCATCGCGTGCCGTCGGCCGGCGCCGGGCTGCGCACGCGGGAAGCCCCAGTGCTCGGCCAGCGTCCGGGCCAGGTGCTGTTCCGGCTCGCGCGGCTCGCCATCGAGCACCTCCTGGGCGCCGGGCGGATACAGCGCGCGCAGCAGCCACAGCAGCACCGCGGCAACGACACTGCCCTGCGAGTGGGCAAGCAGCACCACGCGTGTGCAACGCGGCTCCTTGAGCGCGACATAGATCGGTGCAAAGGCCATGCGCGCCGCCTCGCATACGCCCTCGGAACCCTGGCCGAAGGCGCACTCGACCAGGTCGGACAGCAGGCTGCAGGTGGGATCGTGCAGCAGGGTGAGCGGGCGGCCGAACAGCTCGGTGAGATAGGCCGCGTTGAGCATCAGCACCTGGCGATCGGTGCCGATCCCGTTGAGAAAGAACCAGGCCTGGTCCGGCGTCGGATCGCTCAGCGGATGCGCGGGCCGGTAGCGGTAGACCCTGGCCGGCCGCAGGACCATGCGCACGGCGGGCTTGAGCTGGGGCCGCAGCCGCACCCAGGCCGGCAGGCGCCGCGGCCGGCCCGGGATGGCCAGTTGCGCCAGCGTCCGCGCCGAGCGCAGCAGCGCGTCGGGCTCGACGAGCTGGAACTCGGTGGGCGGGCAGGTGGCGGTGTGGCGCGACGCCGCGTCTCCGAAGATCGAGCGGCCGATATGCAGATCGGTGGCGCGCAGGGCCTGGTACGCGTTGGTTGCGGTCCGGATCGATTCGGAAAGCATCGGTGAAATCCTCCTGGCACCGGTATCGCAAGCATCGAGCCAGATTGAGCGGCAGAATGCGGCGATCCGTTCTACGACTGCGCGCCCATGAAGTCGTTCCGCAAAGAGCTCTGGCTCGATCTGCCGACCCGCACCGCCTTCGTCAATCTCACGCCGCAGGTCGAGGCGGCGCTGCGCGAAAGCGGCGTCCGGGAGGGTCTTTGCCTGGTCAACTCCATGCACATCTCCTCGAGCGTCTTCATCAACGATGACGAGCGCGGATTGCACGCCGATTTCACCCGCTGGCTGGAAGGGCTGGCGCCGCATGCCCCGACCGGGCAGTGGCGCCACAACGATACCGGCGAGGACAACGCGGATGCGCACCTGAAGCGACAGGTCATGGGCCGCGAGGTGGTGGTCGCCGTGACCGCCGGCAAGCTGGATTTCGGGACCTGGGAGCAGATCTTCTACGGCGAGTTCGATGGCCGGCGCCGCAAACGCGTGCTGGTGAAGATCATCGGGGAATAGGCTGCCCCTGCGGCCCTCGCCGCCGGTCGCCGCCGTGCCCGGATACCGTCGCGGCCTGCCAGCGGCCGGCGCGGCGCCGGCCCGCGTGGGACAATCCGCGGCTTCGCCTTTCCCGCGCTCCCCATGCTTGGCTTCAACAACCTCACCCTGCGCCGCGGCGCCCGTGTCCTGATCCAGGACGCCAGCCTGCAGATCCACGCCGGCCAGCGCGTCGGCCTTGTCGGCCGCAACGGCACCGGCAAGTCCAGCCTGTTCGCGCTGATGCAGTACCAGCTCTCGCCCGACAAGGGCGACTTCACGCGCCCGCGCAACTGGGCGGTGGCCACGGTGGCGCAGGAGACGCCGGCCCTGCCGGTACAGGCGCTGGAATACGCGCTGGACGGCGACATCGAGCTGCGCGAGCTGGAGGCGGCGCTGGCCAAGGCCGAAGCAGCGCATGACGGCGACCGGATCGGCTCCCTGCACGAGCGCCTGTACCAGGTCGACGGCTACACCGCACGCGCGCGCGCCGCCACCCTGCTCGACGGCCTGGGCTTCACGCAGTCGATGCAGGCGCAGACCGTCGCCGAATTCTCCGGCGGCTGGCGCATGCGCCTGAACCTGGCACGCGCGCTGATGTGCCGCTCCGACCTGCTGCTGCTCGACGAGCCGACCAACCACCTCGACATGGACGCGGTGCTGTGGGTGCAGGACTGGCTGGCCGGCTACAAGGGCACGCTGGTGCTGATTTCGCACGACCGCGAATTCCTCGACGCGGTGTGCACCCACACCCTGCACCTGCACGCCGAGCGCCTGACCCTCTATGCCGGCAACTACTCGGCCTTCGAGCGGGTCCGTGCCGAGCGGCTCGCGCAGCAGACCGCGACGCGCGCGGCGCAGGAGCGCGAAGTGGCGCACCTGCAGAAATTCGTCGACCGTTTCAAGGCGCAGGCGACCAAGGCGCGCCAGGCGCAGTCGCGCATGAAGATGATCGAACGCATCAAGCTGGTCGCGCCGGTCATCGCCGATAACGAGTTCACCTTCCAGTTCCGCACGCCGCTCAAGACGCCCTCACCGCTGGTGCGCCTGAACAAGGTCGGCGTCGGCTACGACGGGGTCGCCCAGCTGAGCGGCATCAACCTGGGCATCGAGCCCGGTGAGCGCATCGGCCTGCTCGGGCCCAATGGCGCGGGCAAGTCGACATTCGTCAAGCTGCTGGCCGGCAAGCTCGACGCCCTCGGCGGACAGGTCGTGGCGCATCCCGACCTCGTCGTCGGCTACTTCGACCAGCACCAGCTCGAACAGCTCGACATCAAGGCGTCGCCCATCCTCCACCTCAAGCGCATGGACCCGCAGGCGCGCGAGCAGGACCTGCGCGACTACCTGGGCAGCTTCAATTTTCGCGGCGACCGTGCCTTCGAAGTCATCGAGCCGTTCTCGGGTGGCGAGAAGGCGCGCCTGGCCCTGGCGCTGGTGGTGTACCCACGGCCCAACCTGCTGCTGCTCGACGAGCCGACCAACCACCTGGACCTGGACATGCGCCAGGCGCTGGAGATGGCGCTCAACGACTACGAGGGCGCGGTGGTGCTGGTCACGCACGACCGTCACCTGGTCTCCAGCGTCTGCGACCGCCTGTGGCGCGTGGCCGATCACGCGGTGCAGCCCTTCGACGGCGATCTCGACGACTACGCGCGCTGGCTCGGCGAACGGGGACGCAAACCGGCTCCCGCCGCCACGCCCGCCACGCCTGCCGCCAGCAAGCCCGCCGCGCCGCCGCCGCCGGCTGCTTCGCGCGACGAGATCAAGCGACTGCGCGACATCGTGCGCAAGAGCGAGGCGCGGCAGTCGCGCATCGAGGAATTGCTGCGGCGGCTCGAGCAGAAGCTGGCCGATCCGGCGCTCTACGACAAGGGAGTCGCGGGCGAGGCCGCCAAGCTGATGAAGGAGCAGGCCGAGCTGCGCGAGGAGCTGGCGACCGTCGAGGAAGCCTGGCTGCAGGCCTCCAGCGAACTCGAAGCGCAGCGCGCCTGAGCGGGCCCGGGCTTACCCGCGAGGGTGGGGGACGTCCACCCCCGAGGGTTCTCCCCAATGCAAGATCGCGCAGGTACTTTCTAGGCTGCCGGTACAGGGCCCATTCCATACATCGCCCCAGGGGAGAGATTCATCGTGCACGGAATCATCGAATGCCTTCTTCGGCGGCGACTTGCCGCGGCTGCCTCGATCCTGGCGCTGGGCGCAACGCTGGGTTTCCCGGCGGCGGCGCCCGCGGCCGAGGCAGGGTTCTCGAACTTCCCGCACGGTGCGCAGACCACCTACTCGGCCTTCGTGCCCGCACCGGGGACCACCTCGTTCTTCGGCTATGCGCTGTACATCGACGCGAGCAGCGTGCGCGACAACAACGGCGACAAGGTCCCGGGCGTGAGCCTCGACGCGTTCGCGCTGGCGCCCCGCATCGTGCATACGTGGAACTCCACGCTGTTCGGCTGGAAGATGACCACCGGAGGCGTGCTGCAGGGCATCCACGTCGACGTGAAGGTGCCGGGTGCGGATGACAAGGACACCGGACCGACCCTGCTGGGCATCGAGCCGCTCTACCTGAGCCGCACCTTCGGCACGCTGACCCTGTTCACCGGGCCGCTGATCTACCTGCCCCTGGGCAGCTACGACCGCAACCAGATCGCCAACAGCAACCTGAACTACGGGTCGTTCGCCTACCAGGCCTCCGCGAGCTGGAATCCGACCTCGCGCTGGGACGTCTCCCTGAACTACGCCATCGAGTTCAAGGGCGAGAACGAGGAGACCAACTACGAATCCGGCAACCACAACGGCCTGACATTCGGCGTCGGCTACAAGCCGTTCGCCGACCAGCGCTGGGACCTGGGCTTCAGTGGCTTCTTCTCGCGCCAGCTGACCGACGACAAGATCGACGGCGAGCGCGTGCCCGGTGGCGGCCGTACCGAGAAGTTCGCCATCGGACCCAAGCTCGTCTACTGGATCAGCCCTGCCGCCGCGATCGTCGCGCAGTGGCACCACGAGAGCGATGTCGAGAACGCCCCCAAGGGCGACCTGTTCTGGCTGGAGTGCACCTTCCCCCTGTAGGGCCGGGCACGCCGGCTTCGACGCGGCTCAGGGCCGCGTGCCGCCGGCTTCCAGGAAGCGCTCGGGCATGCCCATCAGCTCGAAGCGGCGTAGATGGGCCTCGACCGCCGGCGTGCGCTGTCCCTGGGCCAGCTTGTGTTCCACCTCGCGGCTGACGCGGCACTCGGCCGCGGTGTACTCGCGGTACGCCTCGTCCTCGTAGGCATACCAGCGGTCGGGAAACTCGAAACGGTAATGCGTGGCGTCCGCCTCGATCCGCTCGGCGGCGAAGATCGGGTTCACGCCCAGGCAGCCGACCGCATGCGGCCAGTCGTCGAAGGCCCCGTGGGTCCTGAAGACGGCGTCGTCGCGGCTGGCCACGAAGCTCAGCCACTTCGCCGCGCTGGCGTCCGCCGCCGCTTGCGCCAGGTCGGGCCCCCGCTTCTGCAGGTAGCGGCTGCGCAGCGCGGTTTCGGTCTGCACCTGGCAGCGCAGCCCGCCGAAGAGCGCGCGGTAGCCGTCGACGTCCAGTTCGCAGCCCTCGTTGGGCTCGACCGCGCGGTTGCCGGCACGGGTGATCACCATCACGCCGTCGTCGACCATCGCGCGCCGGAACTCTCCGATGGCGACCTTCTTGTGCCGGAAGTAATGAAACGCGTCCGAACACAGGACGCCGCCGAACGCCGCGTCGGCGAAGGGCAGCGAGCGATCGGCCGGGCAGCAGACGAACTGCGCGCCCGGCGCGATGAAGTTGCGGGCCACGAAGAGCGGGAAGAAGCTGCGGTCCAGTCCGATCACCGGCCGGTCCGCGCGCTCGTACGACAGGTAGTGGCTCAGGTGCCCGGCACCGCAGGCGACGTCGAGCAGCGGTCGCGTGCTGGGGGCCAGCAGCCAGGCCAGTGACAGGGCCGCAAGGTGACGGGGCTGGCCCCAGCGGTAGGTGAAATACGCCGCGTAGGCCGGATGGCCGGAATAGTGGCGGTAGTACAGGTCGAACAATTCGGCCCCGGTCAGGCGGTCGCGATTGCCCAGGATGTGGGCCGCCAGGCGCCGGCGCCGATGCGGCAGGGAGAGTCGGCGCAACCGGCAGCGCACGCGCCGATAGACGCGGGCCAGGCGGCCCGCCCGACCAGTGCCGATGTCGGTCTGCGAGCCGGCGGCCGTATCCGGCGCCGCGGCGTGC
>CAMLNE010000097.1 GCA_946481265.1 uncultured Panacagrimonas sp.
GATGGACGGGCTGCTGGTGGGCTACGCCCTGCTGTCCAGTCCGCATGCGCCGCGCGCGGCGCGCGCGATGATCGAGCGCTTCTTTCCCACCGTGCCCTTCCTGGGCAACCTGCTCAACGGCCTGGGCGCGGTGATCGGCGATCCGCTCAACTGCGCCAAGTTGCTGGAGGCCGAGGAGACCATCATCGTCTTCCCCGAAGGCGTGCGCGGCTCCGGAAAGCCCTGGAGCAAGCGCTACCAGCTGCAGCGTTTCGGCAGCGGCTTCGTGCACCTGGCGATGGCGCACCACGCGCCGATCGTGCCGGTGGGCATCGTCGGCTGCGAGGAGACCATGCCCTCGCTGGGCAGCATCACGCCGCTGGCCCGGCTGCTCGGCATTCCCTATGTGCCGATCGTGCCGACGCCGCTGCCCCTGCCGGCGCGCGTCTACCTGAATTTCGGCAAGCCCATCCACTTCGGTCCGGAGGCGGTCAGCGAGGCCGAGGTCGCCGGGCGGGTGGAGATCGTCAAGGACGCGATCCGCGATCTGGTCGATCAGGGCCTGGCCCAGCGCACGCGGGTGTACTGATGGCGACCTCGAACCGGAAGACGCCCGCGGCAGCGCGCAAGACCGTCCTGGTCACCGGCGCCGCCGGTTCGCTGGCGCGTCGCGTGATCGGCCGCCTGCACGGCCGCTACAAGGTCATCGCGGTGGATTTCCGCCGCAAGGTGGAGACCGACGCCGGCATTCCCAGCTACAAGGTCGAGATCCACAAGCGCGGCTTCGAGGACATCTTCCGCGAGCACAGGATCGACGCGGTGCTGCACATCGGTCGCATCTACCCGCACGAGTCCGATCGCAGCCGGCGCTACAACGCCAACGTGCTCGGCACCAAGAAACTGCTGGAGCTGTCGCTCAAGTACGGCGTGCGGCAGGTGGTGATCCAGTCGACCTACATGGTCTACGGCGCCTCGCCCTACAACCCGGCCCTGCTCGACGAGGACCATCCGCTCAAGGCCAGCGAGGTCACGCCCGAGATGGTGGACTCGGTGGAGGTCGAGTCGCTGGCCGCGATCTACCTGTGGAAGCACCCCGAGCTGAACATCACCATCCTGCGTCCCTGCAACGTGCTCGGCCCCGGCGTGCGCAACACCCTGTCGGTGCTGCTGTCGCGCCGCGTGGTGCCGGTGCTGGTCGGCTTCTCGCCGATGATGCAGTTCGTGCATGTCGACGACATGGCCGAGGCCCTGGTGCTGGCGTTCGAGCAGAACAAGCCCGGCATCTACAACGTGGCGACCGAGGACTACGTCGCCTTCCAGGTCGCGGTCGACCAGTGCGGCGGCCGCAAGCTGCACATCCCCTCGATCCCGCCCGCCCTGCCCCGCCTGTGGAGTCGGCTGCTCAACTGGAATGCCTTCTTCCCGCCGCACATGGTCCACCACCTCAAGTACCCGGTGATCATCGACGGGCGCCTGTTCCGCGAAACCTTCGGCTGGAAGCCGCGGCGCAGTCTCAACGACATCTTCGGGTACTACCGCAAGCAGAAGATGCTCGGACCCTGAGGAGCCCGTCCATGGCCGGCGGATATCCGGTGCGCGGATCGTGCAGTGCGAAGCGCCCGCTGCCGGTTGCGAAGCATGCGCACCACCGCGACCGCGATGGTGCGCACGCGGCGCCCTGCAGGGCCTACGGCGCCGCCTTCTTCGCCGGCTCGTAGCCCATCACCGCCTTGATCTCGAGGAATTCCTCGAAGCCGGCCTCGCCCCACTCGCGACCGTTTCCGGACTGCTTGTAGCCACCGAACGGCGCCGAGGGGTCCAGTGCCGCGCCGTTGATGTGGACCATGCCGGTCCGCAGCCGCGAGGCCACCTTGCGCGCGCGATCCAGGTTCTTCGATGACACGTAGCCCGACAGGCCGTACTGCGTGTCGTTGGCCAGCGCGATCGCCTCGTCCTCGCTGTCGTAGGGCAGGATGCACAGCACCGGCCCGAAGATCTCCTCACGGCTGATCGTCATGTCGGGTCGCACGTCGGCGAACACCGTGGGCTTGGCGAAGTAACCGCTCGTCAGCCCGTCCGGCCGCCCGGGGCCGCCGGTGACGACGCGCGCGCCCTCGGCGACGCCCTTCTCGATGAAGCCCTGCACGCGATCGAACTGGACGCGGCTGCTGAGCGGGCCCATCGACACGCCGGTCTCCGAGGCGGGTCCGACCTTCACCGACTCCGCCGTGGCCTTGGCCACCTTCACCGCGGTCTCGTAGTGCGCACGCGGCACGAACATGCGCGACGGCGCGTTACAGGACTGTCCGCTGTTCTGCATCATGTGCAGGGTCCCGCTCTTCACGGAGCGCTCGATGTCGGCATCGTCGAGGATCAGGTTGGCGGACTTGCCGCCGAGCTCCTGCGCAACGCGCTTGACGGTATCGGCGGCACGCTTGGCCACCTGCACGCCCGCGCGCGTCGAGCCGGTGAACGACACCAGGTCCACGTCCGGGTGCGAGACCAGCGCCTCGCCGACCGTGGGGCCGTCGCCGTGCACGAGGTTGAACACGCCCTTGGGCACGCCGGCCTCGTGCAGGATCTCGGTGAACAGGATCGCATTGAGCGGCGCGATCTCCGAGGGCTTGAGCACGCAGGTGCAGCCGGCGGCCAGCGCGGGCGCGACCTTGCACAGGATCTGGTTGATCGGCCAGTTCCAAGGCGTGATGAAGGCGCACACGCCGAACGGCTCGCGCGTGATCATCGTCGTGCCGCGCAGTTCCTCGAACCGGTACTCCTTGAGCACCGCGAGCGCGGCGTACAGATGCCCGAGTCCCGACGGCGCCTGCGCCGCGTTGGCCAGATCGATCGGCGCGCCCATCTCCGAGGAGATCGCCTGCGCAACGTCGGGCATGCGCTTCTTGTACACCCGGATGATCGACTCAAGCAGGGCGACGCGTTCCTCGCGCGTGGTCTGCGAGAACGTCTCGAAGGCCTTGCGCGCCGCCTTCACCGCTCGGTCCACGTCCTCGGCAGTGCCCAGGCGGATCGTGGCGATCACCTTCTCGGTGGACGGATCGACGACGTCGTGCGTGCGGCCGGACGTCGAGCGCACCCATGCGCCGTCGATGTAGAAATCTTCGGTGTGTTCCATGTCGGTTTCCTTTCGTCTTGCATGATGCGAACGCGAAGGATTGCATGCTTCTTCGCCGGTTGCCGGCCGGACCCGTCGATCCGTCTGCGCGTTCGTGGATGAAGGCGGATAAAGGACGAATAAAGCGAATAAGGGGGCCAGGCTCGTTTCTTGACGGAGGCGACAAGGCTCGTCTTTCTCGGGCTGGTAGATATATCGAGCCTGGCCCCTTTTGCTATGCGCACGTTCCTGGGCTCGGTGGCCTGCGCCGCACGCATGCCGGTTAAAGGGTTAAAGGGGCCAGGCTCGCTTTATCCACCCGTCAGCTATATCGAGCCTGGCCCCTTTACTCCCCTTTACTGCTGAATAGTGATCGGATCGATTGATTCAGATCTAGATCCGCGTCGGATCCCGGTCCGGGCGCGATACCTGCGGGGAGACCGCCGAACGCCGCGCCCGCCGCGCTCGACCCCGAGCGCGTCGACCGGCCGCCGAATCGGCCGAAAAAGCCCCTGCCCGATGACAGCTCCGTCCATGCCCTCCCTACCCGCCCCGATCCATGTCGTTCAGAGCGCCCGGGTGCGGCGGCTGCGAACGGCCTGGGCGCAACCTGCAGCGACGCGAGGTCCTGCATTGCAAGTCGCAGCATCGGGGCTGCCACGCGCCGGCACGGCATGACCGGCCCGGTCCGTCCCGCCACCTGGTGGCGCAAGCTGGTCCTGGATCGCCAGGACCCCGGGCAGAATCACGGACTCGGCTCGGCGCCCTGGTGGAAGAACGCGGTCATCTACCAGATCGGTGCCTGGAGCTTTCAGGACAGCGACGGCGACGGCAAGGGCGATCTCGGTGGCGTCATCCAGCGGCTCGACTATCTCTCCTCGCTCGGTGCCGACGCCATCTGGCTGACGCCGGTCTACCAGTCGCCGATGGATGACTACGGCTACGACATCACGGACTGGTTCGACATCGGCGCGCCGTTCGGCACGATGGAGCAGTTCGACCGCCTGCTTGCCCTGGTGCACCAGCGCGGGATGAAGCTGATCCTCGATGCGGTGTGGAACCACACGTCCGATCAGCATCCCTGGTTCCAGGACAGCCGGCGCGACCGCGACGGGCGCCACGCGGACTGGTACGTGTGGGCGGATCCGCGGCCAGACGGTGGGCCACCGAACAACTGGCGATCGGCCTTCAACGGCGACTCCGGCTGGAAGTATGTCGAGGCCCGCAAGCAGTACTACTTCTTCCATTTCCTCGACAGCCAGCCCGATCTCAACTGGCACAACCCCGAGGTGCGCGAGATGGCGCTTCGCTGCGCGCGCTTCTGGCTGGAGCGCGGCGTCGATGGCATGCGCCTGGACGCAGTCAACTTCTTCTGCCACGACCCCGAACTGCGCGACGACCCGGTGCGCGAACCTGGCGGGCGCCCCCCCGACGGCATCGATCCGAGGAATCCCGCCGCGCGCAACTGCTTCGTCAACAGCTTCTGCCGCAAGGAGACCCTGGAGCACCTGCGCGCCTTCCGCGAGCTCAGCGACGAGTACCCGGGCACCATGCTGCTGGGGGAAGTGACGCTGTGCGAGGACACGCTCGAGCACGCCTCGCTCTACGTCAAAGGCGACAAGCGGCTGCATCTGGCCTACCACAGCGCCCTGCATTTCTTCGAGCCGCTCACCGCGACGCGCATGCGCGACCTGCTCCGATCCGCGCTCTCGCACTACGGCGACGACGGGATCTGCTGGATCGTCGGCAACCACGACTACGGCCGCACCCGTTCCTACTGGGGCGGGCGCGAGGATGGGCTGCCGGACGATTTCTACAAGATGATCGCGGCGATGCTGGTGACCCTGCCCGGCGCGCTGTGCCTGTGGCAGGGCGACGAGCTCGGGCTGCCCGAGGCGCGCATCCCCGGGGATATCCCGAAGTCGCAGATCAAGGATCCGTTCGGTCGCCTGCTCTACCCCGACGTCAAGGGTCGCGACGGATCGCGCACCCCGATGCCCTGGAACCACGATGCCCATCTCTGCGGCTTCAGCAGCGCCGACGCCGCATGGCTGCCCATTCCCGAATCGCACAAGGCGCGCGCGGTGGACCTGCAGTCGGCGGACCCGGCGTCGCTGCTCAACCGCTGGCGCGAACTCCTGCACTGGCGCACCCGCCAGCCTGCGCTTCTGGCAGGCCTCGCATCGCTGGTCGACGTCGGCGCGCCCGACGTGCTGGCGATCCTGCGCGAGGAATCGACGCAGCGGCTGCTGTGCCTGTTCAACATCCAAGACCGGGACTGCGAGGTCGACCTGTCCGGTCAACCTGCGCTGCGCCCGCTGGCGTGTGAGCCCGCGTCCTGCGGGTTCGATGCCGAGCGCCGTCGGCTGCGGTTGGCGCCCTGGGGCGCATGGTTCGGCGAGCTCACGGCGCCCGGCGGGAAGTCACGGTGAGCGGTGCGCGCTGGTGGCAGGACGCCGTCATCTACCAGGTCTACCCGCGCAGCTTCGCGGACTCCGACGGCGACGGCGTCGGCGACCTCAAGGGGGTGCACGACCGCCTGGAGTACGTCGCGGAACTGGGCGTGGACGCGATCTGGCTGAGTCCTTTCGTACGCTCCCCGATGCGTGATTTCGGCTACGACGTGTCCGACTTCACCGCGGTCGATCCGATGTTCGGCACGCTCGCGGATTTCGATGCCGTGGTGCGCCGTGCGAAGGCGCTGGGCCTGCGCGTGATCATGGACCAGGTCTGGAACCACACGTCGATCGAACATCCCTGGTTCCGCGAAAGCAGTTCGAGCCGCGACAACCCGAAGGCCGACTGGTTCGTGTGGGCCGACGCGGCGCCGGGTGGGGGGCCGCCCAACAACTGGCGTGCCACCTTCGGCGGTGGCGCGTGGAACTGGGAGCCGCGGCGGGGCCAGTATTACCTGCACAATTTCCTGGTCGAGCAGCCGGACCTCAACTGGTACAACCCGGACGTGCGCGCCGCGCTGCTCGACGTCGGACGGTTCTGGCTGGACCGCGGCGTCGACGGATTCCGCCTGGATGTCGTCAACTTCTACACGTACGACCGCAGCCTGCGCGACAACCCACCGCGCCCGCCCGGGGTGGCCAGGCCGGACGGTGCGGCGGCGAACGATCCGTACTTCGAGTTCATCAACGCGGGCACCGTCGATCGGCCCGAGACCCTCGCGCTGCTAGCCGAGGTGCGCGCGCTGATGGACGCGTACCCTGGCAGCTTCACGCTGGGCGAGATCTCGAGCGCGGAGGACAGCCTCGCGACCGCGGCCGACTTCGTGCGCGGCGACGATCGCCTGCACACCGTCTACAACGCCTCGCTGATCAGCGAGGAGCCCTTCACCTCCGAGAATCTCTGCGCCCTGCTCGCGCGCGTGAACGCGCTGTTCGAGGATCACCGCATCTGCTGGACCTTCGGAACCCACGACTTCCCCCGGCTCAAGGGCCGCTGGGATCACCGTCGTCGCCATGCACCCGGAATCGAGCAGCGGCTCGACCGGCTGCTGATCGCCCTGCTCGTGTGCCTGCCCGGAAGCTGCTGCATCTACCAGGGAGACGAGCTCGGGCTGACCCAGGCGCAGCTCACGTTCGAACAGCTGCGCGATCCCTACGGCGTGGCCAACTACCCGAACATCCTGGGCCGCGACGGTTGCCGGACGCCCATGCCCTGGACCGACCAGCCCCCCAGCGCCGGATTCAGCCGGTCGACGACACCGTGGCTGCCGGTCCCCGCCGAGCACCTTGCGCTGGCGGTGGAACGCCAGCGGCACGATCCCGATTCCCTACTCAACCGCTACCGCCATTTCCTCCGCTGGAGAAAGGGCCAACCGGCGCTGCGCAGCGGCGTCATCCGCGGCCTGCACCAGGAACACGGCGTCCTGGCGTTCGAGCGCGGCATCGGCGACCAGCGCCTGCTGTGTGCGTTCAATCTGTCGGAGGCCCCGACAACCCTGGACCTGCCGTCCGGTGGCTGGACCGTGACGCCAGAGCCCGCACTTGACGGCACGATCGAAGGGAATCGTCTGCACCTGGGCGCCTACGGCGCCGCGGTGCTGCAGCGGGAGACTGCCGGCGCAGCGCCGGCATAAGGACTCGGTGCCGGCCGCACGCTCCGCCCACACCGCACGTCTCAGTGCTGCGACGCCACCACCGACGCCCGCCTTCCGCCCAGCGTCGCCGTCGCCGGGGGGCTAAAAGGGGCCAGGCTCGCATTTCTCCTAATGCCTCTTCTGAACGGGCCAGGCTCCAAGGGGGGCTAAAGGAGACATATATCGAGCCTGGCCCCTTTTGCCCCTTTTGCCTTTTGATTGATTGCTGAACTCCGGATCCATGGAGCCTCGCTTCCCCGTGTCGGACATGACCATTGGATCGTGGTCGCGACGTCAGCGGAAGCACTGACGTGGCCTTGAGCACAGCGCGCCGGCGGCCGCAGCGCGTGGCGTCAATGATCGCAGCGCTGAGTGCGCCCCGCCTTGATCCCGATCAGTCATGGCGCGCGCCTCTACTGACGGGACCTGACGCTGATCCCCACAAGGCCCACCAGTATCGAGATCTGGACTCGTGAAGCCTCAGGCTTGGCGTCCAAGCGCAGCGCTGCCGCTCTTGCGGACTTGATCCGGATCAATGCTCCCAGGGTCGGCGTCACCGAAGATCAATTGCCCCTCGCACAGACCTGCCATGACCAACGCCGACATCGACCGCGTGCTGCTCCGCCGCTACGACGTGCCGGGGCCACGCTACACCTCGTACCCGACCGCGCCACATTTTCACGCGTTCACACCGGCGGATTACGTAAGTGCGGTCCAACGAAGCATGACCATCACGCCGTGTGCGCCACTATCCCTGTATGTGCACGCGCCGTTCTGTGCAAATCCCTGCTTCTACTGCGGCTGCACGCGCGTGATAACCCGCGATCAGGGTCTGATCGGGCGCTACCTGCAGGTGTTATTGCGCGAGATCGAGCTGCAGGGCGCACTGTTCGATCGGCAACGTCCTGTCGAACAACTGCACTTTGGCGGCGGAACACCTACATATTTCAGCGACGCGCAGCTGAGTGCCGTGTTCGAGCAGATCGAGCGCAGCTTCGGCCTCGCAGCCGCCGAGAGACGCGAATTCTCGATCGAGATCGATCCCCGCACGGTCGACGCGGCGCGCCTTGCGAAGCTGATCGATCTCGGAATCAACCGCATTTCGCTCGGCGTGCAGGATTTCGATCCGGTGGTGCAGGCCGCGGTGAACCGTCTGCAGGCGCCGGAGCTGACCGAGACGCTGGTTCGCTGCGGCCGTCGCCAAGGACTTCGCTCGATTTCCTTCGATCTGATCTACGGTCTGCCGCGCCAGACGGTTGAGGGCTTTGGGCAAACCCTCGACCGGGTCATCGCCGCGCAACCGGACCGCATCGCCATCTACGGATACGCGCACCTGCCCTCCATGTTCAAGGCCCAGCGGCAGATCCGCGACACGGAACTGCCGGATGCGGAAACACGACTTCGCCTCCTGCAGTTGGCAATCAGCAAGCTGGTGGCCGTCGGCTATGTGCATATCGGCATGGATCATTTCGCGCGGCCTGATGATGAGCTGGTGCTGGCCCAGCAGCAGAATCGGCTGCAGCGCAATTTCCAGGGCTATTCGACGCGGGCCGGACTCGACCTGGTCGGTGTCGGCATGAGCAGCATCAGTCGCATCGACGGTGCATACAGCCAAAATGCACGTGGACTCGGTGACTACCAGGCGGCGATCGACTCCGGTGCGCTCGCGACCGCGCGGGGCCTGGTGCTGACGCAGGAGGATCAAATCAGGGCTGCGGTGATCGAGCGGATCCTCTGCGGCCGCGACGTGCGCTATGCCGCGCTTCGTTCACGATTTGGCATCGATGTGCGTCGCCACTTGCGGTCTGCACTCGCGCGGCTCGCGCAGGCGGAGCTGGACGGCTTGGTGGAACTGCTGCCGGATCGGCTGCGGATCACGCCGCGTGGCCGCTATTTTCTGCGCGTGATCGCCATGCCCTTCGACGCCTACCTGGCGCCTTCGCAAGGTGAGGGTAGCGTTGGCATTCCCATGGCGCGAGCAGTATGAATCGAGGCGCGTGAGCCATCTGGCGTCAATGTGCTGCGGGCCGCTCACGCGCCTCCGGTTTCGCAATTGCAGGCGTTCGTTCCACGAATCCCGAACCATCAGGCTTGCGAACCACTCGCGTTGTAAAAAGCTAAAAGGGGCCAGGCTCACATTTCCCCTAAGGCCTCTTCTGAATGGGTCAGGCTCCAGGGGCTAAGGAACATCTGGATAAGTCACGCGGGGGCGTGACAGCTACTGGCGGTGAACGCATCGCAGCAATCTGAACGCGGCATCCCGCGTCGCAATGCTCGATGTGCGGCGTTCAAGCTTCATTTCAGCGCCTCAGCACGCCGTATTGGCGAATTGCGGACGCAAGCAACCGGTCATCGCCAAGAGCTTTTTGCGCACCAGCCACCGATCTGCCAGCGCAAACAGCGTCAGCACCTGGCCCGTATTCTTCGCCGACCTCTTGAAGCGAACCCTCATGTAGCCGAGCTGGCACTTGATGACACGGAACGGATGCTCGACTTTGGCGCCGATCTCCGGCGCCACCTCGTTGGCTTCCAGCAGGTGTCGGAACTTGAGGATGGTTTCGTCCGGGATCCGATCCATCGACAGCTGCGCAAAGCGTCGCACCGACGTCACTTCGGACAGCGCCTCTTCCATCGCCGGGTCCGACAGGCCGAACCAGTTCTGCATCAGGTGAACTCGCGGCGTCGTGGCGATCGGATACGGTGGCCGCCCTCGGCCCGCCACCGGATAGAACGGCCCGATCGCCGACAGCGCCGTGCTCCACGGCACAATCTGGTCCATCTCGGCCAAGAACACTTCGCGCTGCATCCGCTTGCGCTTGGCTGTGAACTCGGCATCCCCGACGCTCACTTGCTGCATCGCTATTCCCTTGTCTCAGGGTCCGCGATCAGACCGTCCTTCATGAGACTTTTTCAGACTTCTCCCAAAGGAGAGATATATCGAGCCTGGCCCCTTTTAGCTCACTCGTGGTCCGATTCGATGATGTCGAACACCACCACCGGAATGCGGCGGCTGGTGCGCCGCTGGTAGATCGCCTGCTGGGGCTGCTCCTCGATGATGGTGGGCCACCATTTTTCGTGATCCGTCTCCTCGAGCGTGCGAGCAGTTGCACGATAGCCCCGACTGGCAACCTGGATGCGGCACTCCGGATGCGCGACCAGGTTGAGGTACCAGAACGGATGCTCTTCGGTCCCGCCGCGCGATCCTACGACGGCGTACTTTCCCGCGCGCTCGTAGTACTGCAGGACGGTGGTCAACGTTCGCCCGGACTTGCGGCCTGTATAGGTCAGCATCAGGTTCTTGACCGGTCCCCCCGGAATGCCGATGACGACCGGGTCCCACATGTGAGCGCCTTCAGGGTCCTTCTTGTAGAGCTCGCAGTGCGCATCAAGTTCTTCCTGAATCGAACGCGGCAGCTGCTGGAGTTCGTCGACCTTCGTGTTCTTGCTCAGATACGCCTCAAGCTGGTCCGTGGGCATGAGATTCTCGATTCGGTGGGCTGTCCGGCGATGATAGCTCCCGCTCGGGCGGGTCCCCAACTCCGGGAATGCGTGCTGAGGCATCGACAAGACCCAAAGGGGCCAGGCTCGATTTATCTCCGATTTATCTCTGACGACTGCGTCGGCCACGCTGCTGAACTACCGAGCACTTACAGGTCGAACGTGTGCCGGCGACGCCACTACGCTCAGGCGAAAGCCGTGCGCCCAGATCGAAGGAGCAGAAATCGTTCCAGCGTACGCAAACGCACGAGTCGCCCGCCGAGGCTTGCTCGATTTATTGGAGTGGCTCTGTATGCAGGGAGCTGGCATGCCACGCCGACCCCGAGTTCATCTTGCAGGACAGCCGCTCCACATCGTGCAGCGAGGCCACAACCGGCAGGCCTGCTTCTTTTGTGAGGACGATTACCGGAGATATCTTCACTGGCTCGCGCTTGCCCTATCGAAGCACCGGTGTGCTTTGCACGCCTATGTGCTGATGACCAACCACGTGCACCTGCTCGTGACTCCGGAAGTTCCTTCGACGATCCCCCAAGTCCTGATTGCCATCGGCCGCCGGTATGTGCAGTACATAAACAAGACCTATCAACGGAGCGGGACGCTCTGGGATAGCCGATACAAGTCGTCTCTCGTCCAGAGCGATCGCTACCTGCTCGGCTGCCAGCGGTATATCGAACTGAATCCGGTTCGGGCGGGCATTGTTCAGGATCCTGCCGAGTATCCGTGGTCGAGCTACCGGGCGAATGGGCTGGGTGCGCTCGACGAGCACCTGACGCCCCACCCGCTCTACCTGTCCTTGGGGTCAGGCAATGCGGAGCGCCTCGCGGCATATCGGTCCATGTTCCGCCCCGAACTGCATGCCGATGCCGCCGATGAGATTCGCAGGGCAATCAATCAAGGCCAGCCGCTGGGAGACGGTCGCTTCTATGCCCAGATAGAAGCCGCTCTTGGGGAATGTCGCATGCCGCGTCCGCGTGGGCGTCCGCCCACGCCGAAGGCGTCGGCCCGGTTCGATCGCGACAAACCTGACTTCGGCATTTGCGAGACGGGGCAAATGTGATCCTGGCCCTTTTTCAAATGCTTTTCAGTAAATTCGAGCCTGGCCCCTTTTCACTCGTTTAGACGCAACGATCGACGGCGGTCGTCTGCACTTGGGGTCAGCGTCTCAATGCTGCGACGCCGCTACCTGCACGCGCATTCCGTCGAGCGCCGCGGTCACCCGCACCTGGCAGCACAGGCGGCTGTTCGGCTGTGGTTGCGGCGTGCATTCGAGCATGGATCACC